>JAKSBI010000312.1 GCA_022361215.1 Hyphomicrobiales bacterium
CGGCTCGCCGCGCGCTCCATGGTGCGCAGGAAGTCGTTGACGCTGACGCCTTCGACGCCCACCTCGGTCGCGTCCGCGATGTCGGCGCCGATGGGAATGAGAAAGTTCTCGCCCTCGACCTGCACGCCGTGACCGGCGTAGTAGAACAGCCCGACGCTGTTGCCGACCCTGAGCTTGCGCCCGAACGCGATCATGGCGCGCTTCATGGCCTTCTGGTCGGCGTCGATCAGCGTCGTGACCTTGAAGCCGACGGCCTTCAGCGTGCCGGCCATCAGCTCGGCGTCGTTCCTGGGGTTCTTCAGCGGGCTCGAGGCGTAGTTGGCATTACCGATGATCAGCGCGATGCGCTCCTCGGCCGTGAGCGCGGACGGGACGAGCACAAACGCCAGCGTGACCGCCAGGACGGCGAGCCTGTTCCGCATCATCGCCATCTCCCCCTGGGCTTTTACGGAGTCCCCCTCAAAATAGGGCGCGTGCGATGGAAATCCAGATCTGATAAGCAGCGCACCAGGCTTGCACATTGAACGGGGAGCGAGAGTTAAGACCCATGCGTCACGGCGGACAGATCCTGATCGATCAACTGCGCATCCAAGGCTGCGACATGGCCTTCTGCGTGCCGGGAGAGAGCTATCTGGCGGCCCTCGACGGCCTGCACGAGGCCGACATCCGCACCATCATCTGCCGCCAGGAGGGCGGCGCCGCGATGATGGCCGAGGCTTACGGCAAGATGACGGGCCGGCCGGGCGTGGCCTTCGTCACGCGCGGGCCCGGCGCCACCAACGCCTCCATCGGCGTGCATATCGCGCGCCAGGACTCGACGCCGATGATCCTGTTCGTCGGCCAGGCGGCGATGGACATGCAGGACCGCGAGGCTTTCCAGGAGGTGGACTTCCCGGCCATGTTCGGCCCGCTCGCCAAATGGGCGGCGGAGATCCGCGACGTGCGCCGCATCCCGGAATATGTCAGCCGCGCCTATCACACCGCGCTCGCCGGCCGGCCCGGCCCGGTGGTGCTCTCGCTGCCCGAGGACATGCTGAGCGCCGACGCCGACGTTCCCGACCTGAAGCCGGCGCAACCGCCCGAAGCCCATCCGGGCGCCGATCAGATGCGCGCTGTCGGCGAGGCGCTGCGGCGGGCGCAGAAGCCCCTCTTGCTGGTTGGCGGCTCCGGCTGGAGCCCCTACGTGCAGGCCCAGGTGAGCGACTTCGCCGAGCGCTTCGATTTGCCGGTCACCACGGCCTTCCGCTTCCAGGACAGCATCGACAACCGGCACCGCTGCTACGCCGGGCACGTGGCGCTCGGCATCGACCCGAAGCTCGCCCGGCGGGTCAAGGACACCGATCTCCTGCTGGTCGTCGGCCCGCGGCTCGGCGAGATCACCACCGGCGGTTACACGCTGCTCGACGTTCCCAACCCTAAGCCGTTGCTGATCCACGTGCATCCGGGCGCGGAGGAGCTGGGCAGCGTCTATCGCCCGGACATCGCGATCCAAGCCTCGCTGCACGCCTTCGCCGCCGGGCTCGCCGGCCTGGAAGCGCCGGCCGACCCGCCCTGGCGCGAGTGGACGCGGCAGGCGCGGGCCGACTACGAGGCCTTCTCGGAGCCCGAGGAGACGCCCGGCGACGTCAAGCTGGAGCAGGTGGTGCGCACCGTCTCCGAGACGGTCCCGGACGACGCCATCGTCACCAACGGCGCCGGCAACTTCGCCGCCTGGGTGCACCGCTATTTCAGCTACCGTCGCTTCCGCAGCCAGGTCGCCCCGACGGCCGGCGCCATGGGCTACGGCCTGCCCGCCGCCGTCGGCGCCAAGCTCGCCGCCCCGGAGCGGCCCGTGATCTGCTTCCAGGGCGACGGCTGCTTCATGATGAACGCCCAGGAGCTGGCCACCGCCGTGCAGCACGAGCTGGCCATCGTCGTGATCGTCGTCAACAACGGCATGTACGGCACCATCCGCATGCACCAGGAGCGCCACTATCCGGGCCGCGTCTCCGGCACCAGCCTGCGCAACCCGGACTTCGCCGCCTTCGCGCGCAGCTTCGGCGCCACCGGCGAGGTCGTTGAAAAGACGGAGGATTTCGCCGCTGCCTTCGAGCGGGCCCTGAAGGCCGGAGGGCCGGCCTTGATCGAGCTGAAGATCGACCCGGAGGCCCTGACCCCGCGCCAGACCTTGAGCGAGATCCGGGCCGCTGCGGAGAGCGCAGCGCAGGGCTGAGGCCTTTCCGTCTCGATGGGCCCCTCACGGCGCCGGAAGAGGACGATCCGCGACTGCCACTCTCCCGTCATTCCCGCGAAAGCGGAAATCCATTCCACATCGCCATTTTGCAGGAACCATCGGCTCACGTTCGAACCTCTCCCGGAACACTGCGAATCCTTCGCTCTTTTGCTGTCGCCAATGGATTCCCGCTTCCGCGGGAATGACGGGAGGAAAGGCTCTCGCCCGGCCGCCAGTTGCAATCGGTGCGCCTATCGCGATGGATCTGCGACCTTCGCCGGCGCGGCGGAGATCGACCGCCATGCGGCGTAGAGCGTCGAGTGCAAGAGCTGGATCTGCCCGCCGAAGCGGACGACGACCAGGTGCTTGTCCGGCACCAGATAGACCACCTGTCCCCGGCTCCCGAACATGTAGGCGAAGGGCCCCTGTATGCGCTCGCCGGCACGGTCCAGGACGTTGTGGTAGATGTGCAACCCGTAATGGCCGTCTCGGATCTGGGCGCGAGACAGATCGCGCCCGAGGAAGCGGCGCCAGAGCGGCTCCGGGAGAAAGGCCCGACCGCCTGTCCCGTTGCTCATCAGGAACACGCCGACGCGCAGCCAGTCGCGCGCCGTGGCATAAAGGCAGCAATAGGGGGAAACGGCGGCACCCGGCCCATAGCGGCGCCAGCGGGCCGTCCCGGCCCCGGCGGGCGCCCAGATCTTCTCGCTCAGCAGCCGGTCCAGCGGCATGGCGTAGACCGCCGCCAGCAAGGCGGCCAGAGCGGCGGTGTTGACGTTCTGGTAGCTGTAGCGCCCGCGCCTGGCCGGATCCGCTCTCAGCCTGTCTCCTACCGCGGCAAGGCCCAGCATATGCAGACGCACCATGGGTCCGAAGGGGTTCAAGCGCGTCGCCTCCATGTCCTTGGCCGGCATTGCCGCGGGCTTGGCGTCGCCCGGCTCGAACGCGACACCGCTGGTCATGGTCAGGAAACTCAGGATCGGGACGGAGCGAAAACCGGCGTCCCCCAGCTTTGGGAGATAGGCGCCGATGGGATCGCTCAGGCTTGCGATGCGTCCTTCGGCATGTGCCTTCAGAACCAGCGCGCCGACGAGGCTCTTGACCATGGAGTAGGAGTTGAACCGGGACCGGGGCCCAGCTCCCTCGCCATAGTGCTCCAGCCGCAGCTTACCGCGCTGGAAAATGAGAAACGCCTTGCCGTCCTTTTGCTCGAACAGGCTTCGGCCTTGCGGGTCGAGCACCGTTCCCCGCGTGTCCGCCGCCAGGTCTTCCGCCTGTGCATCGCCGCCAGGAACAACGGCAAAGCTGCCGGGCGCCGGCCATGTGGCCTGCGGATAGCGCTCGAAGGCCAGGCGCGGCAGATAGGGCGCCCAGGACAAGGCCGCGACCGC
>JAKSBI010000381.1 GCA_022361215.1 Hyphomicrobiales bacterium
CTGGTGCCCGGCAGCGTCACCACGCTCCGGCGCCGGCTCATCACAAAGCAACTCTGAGGCGTTGTGCCATGGACACGCTCATCTACGTCTACGCCGCCGCCGTGGCCGTCGCGGCCCTGCTGGCGAGCATTGCCATCTGGGCCCCGCGCAAGACCTGGATCCGGGCGACGGCGGTGGCCGTCGCGGCGCTGTTCATGCCGCTCGTCTATGCCGAGCTGACCGGGCTCCTGAGCCGTCCCAAGCCCATCAAGTTCGAGTGGTTCGAGCGCCACGTGGAGCAGGCGACCGTGCTCAGCGTCAGCCTGCTGGAGGGCAAGGCGATCTATCTCTGGCTGCGCTTGGACAGCTCCCTGGAGCCCCGCTACTACGTCATGCCCTGGCGCAAGCAGTTCGCCGAGAAGCTCGAGGACACCATCGAGGCGGCGGTGAAGTCGAACTCCTCGGTGGTTCTGAAGAAGCCGTTCTTCAAGAAGGGCTTCGGCGAGCATGGCGAGCTCAACGTGCAGATCGTGCGGCCGCCGAGCCAGCCCAAGAAGCTGCCGCGCGTGCCGCCGCGCATCTTCAACCCGCGCAGCGACGAGATCTAAACTCGGCGAGATTCACGGCGGAAAGCGCCAGACCGATTTCTCATTCGACCCCCTCACTTCCGTCATCCCGGCTCACTGACTTTTCTTCCCAAATCGAAGATTTGGAGAAAAGTCGCGTCCGGGATGACGGGGTAGAGAATTCCCCGCGAAGTCAGCTCTGGTTCAAGTCGAGCTCGCGCTGCTTCTTCTTCGTCAGGCCCAGAGAGACGATGCGGTGCGACTCCCTGAGATAGTCCCTCAGTTCGTCGTCCGTGAGCCCCGGTTCCTCATAGTGCTGGATCCATTTCATGCCGCGCGAGGCCAGATAGGGCGCGGGCCTGAGGCCGGGCTGCTCCTTCCGTATCTCGTAGGCGATGTCGGAGACCTTGAAGGTAAAGCGCGCCGCGTCGCCCTCGTCCCAGCCGCCTATGGCAAAGACCTTGCCGCCGACCTTCCAGACGTCGGAGTCGCCCCATTGAACCACATGGGTGGTTGCCGGCAGGGAGGCACAGAACGCGTTGAACTCGTCGTAGGTCATGGCGGCGAGCCTACCGCACTGTCGCGTGGGCGTCTCTACTCCGCGGCGTTCGGCAGTCGCGGCGCGCCCGGTCCGCTCAACTGCGGCGTCTCCGGCACCTGGCAGCCGACGGGGCAGCAGCGGCCCGGCTGCCTGTTGCGCGACGCCTCGCCGTCGACATCCAGCACGCCGCGGTCGAGCAGGCGCTCGACAAGCCGGCGGCGTTCCTCCAGCGGATAATAGCGGTAGATCTCGCGGCGCATGGCCTCGGGCGAGCCGCCGCCATGTAGGCTGATCATCGAGTACCAACCGGCGGTGTCGGAGGCCGTCAGGTCGTGCATCAGCCGGGAGACCTCCATACGGTGCTCGTGCGGGACGTCGGGCCGCGTGGCGAGCATAGCCGTCATGTCGCCCCTGGTCTCGGGGTTGTGGTCCTCGTCCGGCCCCGGCAGGGCGACGACGAGGCCGCCGGAGACGTCGTGGGCGAGCCGGTGCATGTCGTAGATCTGGGTCGCCATCAGGAGCTTGCCGATATTGGCGAAGACGCCATCGGGCTGGAACACGCCCGAAGGGTCCTGGAAGCCGTAGACAGACGAGGCCACGCCGCAGGCGTAGAAGCCCTCGACGATCTTGATCAGCTCCACCATGTCGTTGCGCAGATGTGGGCTCTCACCCGCGTCGAGGCCGTTGGCCTCCATCATCAGCACGCCGGCCCCGATCAGGAGATCGCCGAAGCCCGCGCGGGCGCCGATGCAGGTGCGCCGGTGATGGGTCGCATAGGTGCTGGTGAGGAACTGGGAATACTGCCACTCGCCGGCGAGGAACACCGTCTCCCAGGGCACGAACACGTCGTCGAAGATCACCACCGCCGTGCACTGGCCGTACCTGGCGCTGAACTTGGCGGCGTTCTCGCCCGGCCGCCCGGCGGGCCGCGAGACGATGGTGACGCCCTCGGCATCCACCGGCACGGCGCAGCAGACCGCGAAGTCGGCATCCGCCTCGGTCATGTTACGGCAGGGCATGACCAAGAGCTCGTGCATATAGGGCGCGCCGGTGACGATGGCCTTGGCGCCGCGGATGACGATTCCGTCCTTGCGGCGCTCGGCGATGTGCACATAGGCATCGGCGTTGGCCTGCTGGTGCGGGCGCAGCGAGCGGTCGCCCTTGCCGTCGGTCATGGCAATGCCGATCGTCAGGTCCTCGCCCTGGACGCGGTGCAGATAGGCCAGCAGCCGCTGGTGCGTGTCCGTGCCCGTCTCCGTGTCCATGCGGTGGGTGCACTGGTAGATAGCGCAGAGCCCGTCGCCCACCAGGTAGCGCTGGGCGCAGCCGACCTCCCGGCAGACCAGGCGCGACGCCTCCAGCTTCTCGATCAGGTCCTGCGGCGTGCGGTCGATATGGACCATGCGGTTGACGGTCTCGCCCGTGGTCGTCTCGCGCGCGGTCATGAGATGGCTGTAGCGCTCGTCGAACGCCAGATCGTAGGTCAGCCCGACGGCGGCCACGCCCGGCGCCAGCCGCGGCTCGTCGGCGACGCTCTCGACCCGGTCGCCGTCCACGAAGACGCGAGGGCTGTAGCGGCGCAGCGACTCGCGGTAGTCCTCGCCCGTCATCAACATGGCGCTCACTCCCCTTCTCGTCGGCCGGGTCCTTTGCCCTTTGTCTCGGATTCTACATGGCCCCTCGCCGCCTGTCACACAGGCGGACGGCATCGATGGCGCACGTGCAGCCAAGTCCTTGAGACCAAGAAGAGCTGCTATCCTTCGCTCGATCTTATCTCCGCGAGCACGGGCAGCAGGTGTTTGCGGAACGCCTCCGGGTTCTCGCTCATCGGGAAATGGCCCAGCTCGGGCATCTCGATCATCTCGACACCGATCCGGGTCGCCACGTCGCTTGTGTCGGCCGGGGTGCAGGAATAGTCGTAGCTGCCCGTGAGCAGATAGATGCGGCAGCCGTCGGCGTCGATCTCGTCCACGCGATCGCGGATGTCGCCGTCCACCTTGTAGAAATAGAGGTCGCCCTTGAAGACGCCGGGGCCGCCCTGCTTGTAGTGCCAGACCGTCTCCGCCACGTGCTCGGCCGGGCTTTGCGGTGCCATCAGGCCATAGGCGATGGCCCCGCAGACCTCCCCGCCATGCACGTCGGCCCGGTGCAGCCAGCTCGTGTCGTAATAGGGCTCCACATGCGCCGAGCTTTGCAGGCCGATGAAGGCGCGGAACTTCTCGGGGTGCTCGTGCGCCAGGTGAAGCACGATCCGGCCGCCGATGGAGCAGCCCATGACGACGGGCCGGTCGAGCGCGAGCGCGTCCGAGACGGCGAGGATCTGCGCGATGTAGGCCTCCGACGTCAGCCGGTATGGCTCGTCCCCGGCGTCCGGCGGCGGCGAGGACTTGCCGTGCCACGGCATGTCGTAGACGACGACCCGAAAGCTCTCGGTGATCTCTGGGTCGTTCAGCAGGGCGCGGTACTGCCGACCGTCCGCACCGGCGGTGTGCAGGCAAAGCAGCGGAATGCCCTCGCCCGCCTCCTCCCAATAGACGCGATGGCGGCGGCCCTCGATGTCGATATGAGCGTAGCGGCCGACGATGGGCTCGATGGCGGTGCTCATTCCGGCGCCGCCTCGGGCCGCAGGCTGGCGAGCAGTCTCTTGAAGTACATCAGGTTGGACATGAAGGGGTGCAGGTCGCCGTCGAGACGCAGCGCGCCCCGCCTCAACAGCGCGAAGAGGTCGTGGGAACCGGGCGGCGGCACGGGCTGCAGGAACTGCGCCCAGTCCTGCGCCGGCGCGCTCAGCTTGAAGGCGGCGCTAGGCATGACGAACGGACCGCGCTCCACAGACGCGACCTGCCCGTCGACGATGCGAACGCGGAAAGCAGCGTCGCCGGCCTCGAGCAGGAACGTCGTCGAGAGTAGCGGGTCCAGCGGCCGCAGGTCGCGGGCGGCTTCTGCAAGGGTGTCGAACATGCCTCTCCCGGGCAGCTTGTCGAGCGTCAACCGGCCCTCTCGGCCTCCTGCGCGGCGACGGCCTCGGCGAGGTCCACGATACGGCGGGCCTTGACGACGATGGGGTAGTCCACAAAGTAGCCGTCCACCTGGATCGAGGCCGAGCCTGCGGCCTCGGCCTCGGCGAAGCTCTCGACGATGCGCCGGGCCCAGGCCGTCTCCTCTTCGGTCGGCGCGAAGGCGGCGTTGGCGATGGGCACTTGATCCGGGTGGATGCAGAGCTTGCCCTGGAAGCCGAGCCGGCGGCCGCGCTCGGCGGAGCGCTTGAAATGGTCGTGCTCGCGGATGTGAATGAACACGGTGTCGAGGGGCGGCTCCAGCTCGCTGATGCGCGAGGCCAGAACGATCTCGGCCTGTGCCGAGGCCAGCTCGGTCTCCTCCAAGGTCCAGTCCATCCCCATGTCGCGGGTGTAATCGCCGGCGCCGAAGGAGACCCGCTTCAGGCGACCGCCGGCGCCGCAGATCTCCCGGGCCGCCGCCAGGCCACGGCCGGTCTCGATGATCGGGATGAGGTCGATAGCGCCCACGGTCATGCCGGCCTTGCGCTCGAGATTGCCGACGACCCAGTCGATCATCGTGACGTCGGCGGCGCTCTCCACCTTGGGCAGCACGACGCCGTCGAGCCCGGGACCGACGACCGCTTCCAGATCGCCGAAACAGAACTCCGTGGTGATGTCGTTGACGCGGACATAGCCGCGGCAGCGGCGCGGGCCTTGCAGCGCGGCAACGATGCGCGCGCGCGTGGCTTCCTTCTCGGCCACGGCGACCGCGTCCTCCAGATCGAGGATCACCGCATCGGCGCCCGTCCCGAAGACCTTCTCGACCTTGCGCGCATGGTTGCCCGGCGCGAAAATGAACGTTCTGTTCGGCTGCATTGTCCCTCCAGACTTTCTTTCTCCCGCCAGTGCTAATATATCACTCCAGCCCGGACAACCGCCTGCCTACCGTCGCCGATCCCAGGAGCTGCCCCCGTGACCGAGGACCCTACCGCCGCGCACCAACCTCTCGCCGGGCTCAAGGTCGTGGAGATCGGCACCAGCGTGGCGGCGCCCTATGCGGGCTGGGTTCTGGGGGCTCTCGGCGCCGACGTCGTCAAGGTGGAGCGTGCCGGCACCGGCGACGACGCCCGGCAGTGGGGACGGATGTTCCCGGACGGCAGCTCCTCCACGTTCCATTCGCTCAACCGGGACAAGCGCAGTGTCACCGTCAACCTCAGGGACGAGGGCGAGCGGGCGTGGCTGCGCGGGCTCTGCGTGCGCGAGGCCGATATCGTGCTGCAGAACATGCGGCCCGGACGCATCGAGAGCTACGGTCTCGGCGCCCTGGACTTGACCGGCGAGAACCCCGGGCTGATCTACTGCAACCTGTGGGCCTATGGCAGCCGCGGGCCGCTGAAGGACAAGCCGGGCTACGACCCGCTGATGCAGGCCTGCGGCGGCCTGATGAGCGTGACCGGCGAGGAAGGCCAGCCGCCGATCCGCGTCGGCACCTCGATCATCGACATGGGCTCCGGCCTCTGGTGCGTGATCGGCATCCTTGCGGCGCTCAACAACCGTCACAGGACCGGCCGCGGCTGTGTCATCGACGCCTCGCTCTACGAGACCTCGCTGGCCTGGATGACGACGCATGTGCCCGCGGTGCAGATCGACGGGCAGGTGCCGACGCGCCAGGGCTCAGGCGTGCGCGGGATGGCGCCCTATCAGGCCTATCTGTGCGCCGACGGCTATCTCGTCGTGGCGGCGCCCAACGACAACCTGTTCAACAGGCTCGCTGCCGTGCTCGGCCATCCCGAATGGCCCGAGGACCCGCGCTTCGACACCAACCAGAAGCGCTCGACCAATCTGGACGAGCTGAACGAGCTGATCGCACCGATCCTGGCGGTCGAGCCACGGGCGCATTGGCAGGAGAAGCTCGATGCAGCCGGCGTGCCGAGCGCGCCGGTGCAGAACGCGGTGGAGATGATGGGGCATCCGCAGACGGAGGCGCTCGGTATCATCCAGGAGCTGGATGGCCAGGGCCCCAGGCTGATGGGCGTGCCTCTCAGCTTCGACGGCGAACGCCCGCCCATGCGGCGGCCGGCACCCAAGCTCGGCGAGCACAACGAAGACATCAAGGGAGGAACAGGCGGTGCGGACTGACTACGAGACCTTCAAGCTCGAACGGGTCGACGACCACATCCTGGTGGTGACGCTGAACCGGCCCGAGGTCGCCAATGCCAAGAACACGCAGATGGGCCACGAGCAGAAGGAGATCTTCGAATCGCTCTACACCGACCAGCAGGGCGTGCGCTGCGTGATCGTCACGGGCGCCGGTGACAAGGCCTTCTGCGCCGGTGGCGACCTGAAGGAGCGCAAGGGCATGACCAACGAGCAGTGGGAATACCAGCACGCCGTGTTCGAGCAGTCGGGGACCGCGCTGCGCGCCTGCCCCGTGCCCGTGATCGCGGCGGTCAACGGCGCGGCCTTCGGCGGCGGCACCGAGATGGCGCTGAGCTGCGACTTCGTCTATGCCGCGCGCACCGCGAACTTCGCTCTGACGGAAGTGACCCTCGGCATCATGCCGGGCGGCATGGGCACCCAGAACCTGCCCCAGGCCGTGGGTGAGCGCCGCGCCAAGGAGATCATCCTGACCGGCCGGCCCTTCACCGCCGAGCAGGCCTATGACTGGGGCCTGGTGAACAGGGTCTGCGAGCCCGATGCGCTGATGGACGAGACCCTCGACACGGCACGCGCCATCGCCGCCAACGCGCCGCTCTCCGTGATGCGCGCCAAGTCGGCGGTCAGTATCGCCACCCAGGTCGACAGACAAACCGGTGCCCGCTACGAGCTGGAGGCCTATAATCGGCTGGTCGGGACCGAGGACCGCCGCGAGGGCATCCTCGCGTTCAACGAGAAGCGAAAGCCCGACTACAAGGGAAGATAGGATTTAGGAGAAGAGGAAGAGTATGACCGACGGTATCGACGTCCTGGTTCACGAGGTAGGGCCGCGCGACGGCCTGCAGAGCATCCAGACCATCTTCCCGACCGAGGCCAAGATCGACTGGATCCGCACCGAGGCCGCGGCCGGCGTGCCGCTGATCCAGGTCGGCTCCTTCGTGCCGCCGAAGCTCCTGCCGCAGCTCGCGGACACGGGCGAGGTGGTCGCCGCCTGCAAGGACATCGACGGGCTCACCATGACCGTGCTGGTGCCGAACCTGAAAGGCGCCGAGAACGGCATGAAGGCGGGCGCGCACATGATCGGCCAGGTGATCTCCGTCTCCGAGGCTCACAACCAGAGCAATGTGCGCCGCTCGGTGCAGGAGTCCCTCGACGACTTCGCCCGCATCGTCGAGCACCGCGACAGCGATCCCGCCTATGCGGACATCGTGATCTCCGGCGGCCTGGCCACGTCGTTTGGATGCACCATCTCCGGTCCGGTCGACCCCGCCGACGTGATGCGCGTCGCCGAGGGGCTGGTCGAACGCGGCGCCCAGCGCCTCAGCGTCGCCGACACGGTCGGCTACGGCAATCCAGGCCAGGTCAAGGACCTGTTCACCGAGCTCTACCGCACCGTTGGAGAAGATTTCCCCGTCGGCGCCCATTTTCACGATACCCGCGGGCTCGGCCTCGCCAATGTCTATGCGGCGCTGGAAGCTGGCGTGCGCGAGTTCGACGCCTCGCTCGGCGGCCTCGGCGGCTGCCCCTACGCGCCCGGTGCCACGGGCAATATCGTCACCGAGGACATGGTCTTTCTGCTGGAGTCCATGGGCCTGCGCACCGGCGTCTCTCTCGACGGCCTGGTCGCGGCGCGCGAGATCATGGAGCGGCATCTCGGCGGCGAGCCGACCCACGGCACCTACATCACGGCGGGGCCGCCCAAGGGTTTTGTGCCCGCGTCGAAGGCGGCGTGATCGAAATCTCCCTCCCCTTGACGGCGACGA
>JAKSBI010000338.1 GCA_022361215.1 Hyphomicrobiales bacterium
CCATCGACGAGACCGGCGCGCCGGAGATCTGGGTCACCCATGGGCGCGAGGACGCGCTGGTCCACCACATCAACGCCACCGGCCGGCGTGGCCGCGCGCTCGCCCTGATCGGGCGCGAGGACGAGGACGAATGAAGGCCTTCTCCGAGCTGCTCGACCGCCTCGTCTACATGCCGTCGCGCAACGGCAAGCTGCGGCTGATGGCGGAGTATTTCGCGGCCACGCCCGATCCGGACCGCGGCTGGGCGCTGGCGGCGCTGACGGGCGAGCTGAAGCTCTCCTTCCCCATGCGCCGCATCGTGCGCGAGCTGATGGCGGAGCGCGCCGACCCGGAGCTTTTCCGCCTCTCCCGCGACTATGTGGGCGACACCGCCGAGACCGTGGCGCTGATGTGGCCGGAGCCCGAGACGCCGCAAGCGGCCCCGAGGCTCGGCGAGATCGTCGCCGCGCTCGACGGCGCCGACACCGCAACCGCGCAGCGCTACCTCGAAGCCACCCTCGACCGGCTCGACGCCAGCGGGCGCTGGGCGCTCTTGAAGCTCGTCACCGGCGCGCTGCGC
This sequence comes from Hyphomicrobiales bacterium, assembly GCA_022361215.1. Lineage (GTDB taxonomy): Bacteria > Pseudomonadota > Alphaproteobacteria > Rhizobiales > Methyloligellaceae > JAKSBI01. The sequence goes on from JAKSBI010000338.1 coordinate 560, forward strand.
GTCGGCGTCTCGGCGCGTCTCGCCAAGGTCGGCGTCGCCGCGTTCGGCAAGGTCGATCCAGCCGAGATCGAGGAGCTGTGGCACGGTCTAGAGCCGCCCTACACGGCGCTGTTCGCGTGGCTCGAGGGCGGCGCCAAGCCCCGGATCGACGACCTGCCCGTCTTCCGCCCACTGATGCTGGCGCATCCTCTGGAGGACGACGAGATCGAGGCGCTGGAGGCGGAGGCGTTCCTGGCCGAGTGGAAATGGGACGGCATCCGCGTGCAGATCGCCGCCAAGCCACCGGACGTGCGGCTCTACTCGCGCACCGGCGACGAGATCTCCGGCAGCTTTCCCGACATCGTCGCGCCGTTCGATGCCGAGGCGGTGCTGGACGGCGAGCTTCTGGTGGTGCGCGAGCGCCGGGTGGCGCCGTTCAACGACCTGCAGCAGCGCCTCAACCGCAAGACCGTCTCCAAGACGATGCTCGCCGAGCTGCCCGCCCATGTCCGGCTCTACGACATCCTGTTCGAGGGCGGCGAGGACCTGCGCCCCCTGCCCTTCGCGGACCGGCGCGCGCGCCTCGAAGCCTGGCACGCGCGCGTCGCGCCACCCCGGACGGACGTCTCGGAGCTGGTGCCCTTCGCGAGCCTGGACGACCTCGCCCGCCTGCGCGCCGCGGCCCGCGAGGCCGGCATCGAAGGGCTGATGCTGAAGCGGCGCGAGAGCCCCTATCTGGCGGGCCGGCCCAAGGGGCACTGGTACAAGTGGAAGCGCGCGCCGCTCACCGTCGACGCCGTGCTGATGTACGCCCAGCGCGGCAGCGGCAAGCGCTCGTCCTACTACTCGGACTACACCTTCGGCACCTGGCGGCGGGAGGGCGCCGGCGAGCCCGAGCTGGTGCCCGTGGGCAAGGCCTATTTCGGCTTCACCGACGAGGAGCTGGTGCAGCTCGACCGCTGGGTGCGCAACCACACCACCGACCGGTTCGGTCCGGTGCGGGCGGTCGAGCCCGAGCTGGTGCTGGAAGTCGCCTTCGACGCCGTGCACCCCTCGCGCCGGCACAAGTCCGGCGTGGCCATGCGCTTCCCGCGCATCCATCGCATCCGCTGGGACAAGCCCGCGGCGGAGGCCGACCGGCTGGAGACGCTGCTGGCGATGATCGACGCCCCCTGACGCGCGCGTGGCGACCGCATTGCTGCGGCCCGCGCCAGCTCCCATACTGCGCCCCTGCCGTCGCAACCGCCCACATCCCAGGAGACCCCGTGCCAGAGACCGACGCCCCTCAGGGCCAGCAGACCGTGCGGGGCATCGCCTGGATGGCGCTGACCGGCGTCCTGTTCGTCTGCGTCACCGGCATCGTACGGCACCTGGGCTCCGACATGCCCGCCATCGAGGCGGCCTTCCTCCGCTACGTCTTCGGCCTGATCCTGATCTCGCCGGTGCTGCTGCGCCTGGTCCGCCGCGGACCGGGCGGCGAGCTGATGACGGTCTACGCCATTCGCGGCGTCGTGCACGGCATCGCCGTCATGCTGTGGTTCTACGCCATGGCGCGCATCCCCATCGCGGAGGTCACAGCCATCGGCTACACCGCGCCGATCTTCGTCACGGCCGGAGCGGCGCTGTTCCTCGGCGAGCGGGTCCATGTCCGGCGCATCGCGGCCGTCGGCGCCGGCTTCGTCGGCGTGCTGATCATCCTCAGGCCGGGCTTGGCGGACATCGGGCTCGGCCAGCTCGCGCAGCTCTCGGCCGCGCCCCTGTTCGCCGCCTCGTTCCTCCTCGCCAAGCGGCTGACCGGCCGCGCCGACCCGGCCGAGATCGTCGGCATGCTTTCCCTCTTCTGCACCCTGACCCTGCTCCCCGGCGCCATCTGGCAGTGGCGTCCCCCGACAGTGGAAGAGGTCTCCTGGCTGGCGCTCACTGCCGTCTTCGCCACCGCCGGGCACTACACAATGACCCAGGCCTTCAAGGCCGCACCGATCACCGTGACCCAGCCCGTCATCTATCTGCAGCTCGTCTGGGCCGCCCTTCTCGGGCTGATCGTCTTCGGCGAGGCGCTCGACCCGTTCGTCTTCCTGGGCGGCGGCATCATCGTGGCGGCGGCGACCTATATCTCGCACCGCGAAGCGCGTGCCGCCCGCCGCCGTCGGACCGCGCCGCCCGCCTGACCGAAGAGGCTGACGCCACGGCGGATGCCGTTTCGCGGCTTTGCAAATCCGCCGAAGCGCGGTATGATCTTCTCCCTATAGGAAAAAGACTTTATACAGATTGAATGCAATGGAGGAAGCCCCAATGAGCGCAGGTGCGGCTGCGAATGCGCGCGACCCCAATCCCGTTTTCGACCGGAACGAGCCCTTCGAGGGCGCTGCCGAGCTGTTCCAGGCAGTCAATCCGTTCCTGAAGCTCGGCACCAAGATGCAGGCCGAATGCCTGCAGCTCTATGCGCGCCGATTGTGCGCCTATCTCGAGATTCCCGATCGTTTGTCCTGCTGCAACTCGCCGGAAGACCTCTTGTCAGAGCAGAGAGCGTTCTTCGCGGACATGCAGCAGGACTACGCCGCCGCCGTGCAGAGACTTGCGCGGCTGCAACCGTTGGAACCGGTCACCCCTGCGTCCTCCGCGCCGTCCAGGCAACGACGGCCGGCGGAGGGCGAGACGCCAACCCCCGGTCCAACGCAGAAGCCGACCGAGCGCGAGCCCAGGCGGCGCGCGGCTTAGCGCCGGTTGCCCATGCGGGCCGCGGGCGGTCCAAACGTCCGCGGCCCGGCTCCTGCCGGCAGATCTTTGCCTCAGTCGATCTCGCCTAAAGCATGTCTCCCGAAAGTGGATACCGGTTTCGGGAGACATGCTTTAGGGCCTGTTGTGAATCCTGATTCACAACAAATCCTGGGGCGTCTTCGAACCGAGGGGGCTCGCTGCCCCCCTTGTCGTCATTCCCGCGAAAGCGGGAATGACGGAGGAGGATGGGCCGCGATGTCGCCGGTCTCTCGGGTCCGCACCGTGAATCTCAACAGACCCTAGAGCTTTTTTTGGATAACTCGTGCCCACCCCGCTCCCCCTGCCCAGCCACCCGATGCAGGGTACCCTTGGGGTGGTTGGGCAGGGGGAGCGGGGTGGATGTGTCCACTCAACCCAAAAAAAGCTCTATGCGGCGAGCGCCAGGCTGGGCTCCGTGTAGTCGTAGCCGAGCGACTCGGCCACGGCCGGGTGCGTCACCCTGCCGTCGCAGACATTGAGGCCGTTGCGCAGATGCGGATCGTCCTCCAGCGCCTGCTTCCAGCCCTTGTCGGCCAGGTTCAGCACATAGGGCAGCGTGGCGTTGTTCAGGGCCACGGCCGAGGTCTTCGGCACCGCGCCCGGCATGTTGGCGACGCAATAGTGGATCACGTCGTCGACCGTGTAGACCGGGTCGTCGTGGGTGGTCGGGCGCGAGGTCTCGAAGCAGCCGCCCTGGTCGATGGCCACGTCCACCACGACCGAGCCCGGCCGCATGCGGCCGATGAGACCCGCGCTGACCAGCTTGGGCGCGCTGGCGCCGGGGATCAGGACGCCGCCGATCACCAAGTCCGCCATCATACAGTGCCGCTCGATGGCGTCGCGCGTCGAGAACACGGTGTTGAGCGGCCGGCCGAACTGAGCCCAGAGCCGGCGCAGGACCTCCGGGTTGCGGTCCAGAACCCAGACATCGGCCCCCATGCCGAGCGCGATATGCACGGCGTGAGTGCCGACGACGCCGCCGCCGATCACCACCACCTTGGCCGGGTCGACCCCCGGCACGCCGCCGAGCAGCACGCCGTGGCCGCCATGGGCCTTCTCCAGATAGTAGGCGCCGGCCTGCACCGAGAGCCGGCCCGCCACCTCGGACATGGGCGCCAGCAGCGGCAACCCGCCGGTCGGCGACGTCACCGTCTCGTAGGCGATGCAGACCGAGCCGCTCTGGATCAGGTCCTCCGTCTGCGCCTTGTCGGCGGCCAGATGCAGGTAGGTGAACAGGATCTGCCCGGGGCGCAGCATGGCGCGCTCGCCGGCCTGGGGCTCCTTCACCTTCACGACCATCTCGGCCTGCTCGAACACGGCCTCCGCGTCGGGCACGATGCGCGCTCCGACCGCCTCGTAGGCGGCGTCGCCCATGCCGATGCCCACACCGGCGCCGTGCTCGATGACGACCTCGTGACCGCGGTCCACCAGCTCCTGGACATTGGGCGGCGTCAGGCCGACGCGGTATTCGTGAACTTTGATTTCCTTCGGGACCCCAATCAACATGGCGGCTCTCCGCATAAAAAGACTTCGGTTTTCGGCATGGCGCATGGGTCCGGACACCGCCCGGACCCGAGCCGGCCGATATCACCATGATACCACAGCGCAAAATAGGACCAGTTCATCGAAATCAACCGTGCCAGTCCGGCCCTGCGCGGCGGCCGGCCTCCGTCATATGCCGATCGACGACCTCGGACAGCAGCCGCACGCCCGGCGCGATCCGGTCGGACGCGATCGACGAGAAGCCGAGCCTGAAATAATTCGCCGGCGCCGGCTCCGCCGCGAAATGGATGCCGCCCGGCTCGATGACGATGCCTTCGTCGAGCGCCTCGTCCGCAAGCGCGTCCGCCTCCAGCCCCTCCGGGCCGCACACCCAATAGCTCGAGCCGCCGAAGGTCGGGACCCGGCTCGACTTCGGCATGTGCGTCTCCAGCGCGCAGCCCATCTCCTCCCAGCGCGAGCGGTAGGTGCGGTGCAGGCGGCGCACCAGCGAGTCGTGGTAGCCCAGCGCCAGGAACAGCGCGACCGTGCGCTGATTGTTGTTCGGCGTATGGCGCACCATCAGCCGCCTGAGCGCCCGCGCCTCGTCTATCAGCGCCCGCGGCCCCACCATGAAGCCCATGCGCAGGCCGGGGAACAGCGTCTTCGACAGGCTGCCCACATAGATCACCCGGTCGTCGCCATCGAGGGACTTGAGCGCAGGGCACGGCTCGGCGACGTAGTTGGTCTCGAACTCGTAATCGTCCTCGATCACCACGAAGTCGTCGCGCGCCGCCCGGTCGAGCAAGGCGCGGCGGCGCTCGCGCGACAGCGTCACGGTGGTCGGGAACTGGTGGCTCGGAGTGGTGTAGACCATGTCGGCCCGCGCGATGCGGTCGTCCACCGGCAGGCCGCCGTCGTCGACGGGCAGCGGCATCACCCGGTCGGTGCGCAGCCGGAAGATGTTGCGCACGTCCGGATAGCCGGGCTCCTCCATCGCCACCGTGGTCTCCGGCGTGACCAGCAGGCTCGCCAGCAGATAGAGCGCGTTCTGCGCGCCCAGGGTCACCAGGATCTCGTCGTCCTCGGCCAGGATGCCCCGGCGCGGCAGCAGCCGGGTACGGATCTGCTCCACCAGCATCGGGTCGTCCCGGTCGCGGACGTCGCTGGTCCAGGCGTCGAGCCACTGCTTGCCGAGCGCCTGCCGGCTGCACTCCCGCCATTCGGCGATGGGGAACAGGGTGTGGTCCACCTGGCCGTAGATGAACGGATAGGGGAAGGACTGCCAGTCGGGCGGCTTCTTGATGTTGGCCTGCCGGCTCGGGCGCACGCGCAGGCGAGCCGCCCAGTCGGGCGGCGCGGCGCCCTCCGGCTTCTCCACCTGCAGCCGAACGGCGTGGCCGCGCAGGATCTTCTCGTTGACGTAATAGCCGCTGCGCTCGCGGGCGACGATGTAGCCGTCGTCGATCAGGCTCTGATAGGCCAGCACCACCGTGTTGCGCGAGACGCCGAGCTGGCGCGCCATCTCGCGGCTCGACGGGATCCGGTCGCTGACCGGGAGCTGCCCTCCGAGAATGGCGGAGACCAGGCGCTCCCGTATCTGGGACTGTAGGCTCATCTTGCCCGATTTGGGCAGATGGAAGAGCGCGTCACGCATGCACTGGCCTCACAGAATCCGGGCTTCTGGCCCTAGCATGAGTCCAAATTGAAAGGTACCGTGTTGGAGCATGTGGGACAAGCCGGATGCCGCGGAAGCGCCCGGCCCGTCATGGTTTGTCGCTTCGAAGCGCGGTCTTCGGCGTCTGGAGGCATGAGAACGATGCAGTATACGGCCAATACCCTCGAGCATCACTGGATGCCGTTCACGGCGAACCGGGATTTCAAGGAGTCGCCGCGCCTGATCACCAAGGGCGAAGGCGTTTATCTGTGGGATCACAAGGGCAACAAGCTGCTCGACGGCTCGTCGGGCCTGTTCTGCTCCGCCGCCGGGCACGGACGCAGGGAGATCGCCGAAGCCGTCTACGCGCAGTTGCAGACGCTGGACTACACGGCGCCCTTCGGCATGGGCCAGCCGGCCTCGTTCGAGCTGGCGCGCCGGATCGCCGCCCTCACGCCCGATGAGATCAACCACGTCTTCTTCGTGAACTCGGGCTCCGAGGCGGTCGACACGGCGCTGAAGATCTCCATGGCCTATCACCGGGCCCGCGGCGAGGGCCAGCGCACCCGCTTTATCTCGCGCGAGCGCGCCTATCACGGCGTCAATATCGGCGGCGTCTCCTTGAGCGGCATGGTGAAGAACCGCGAGACCTTCTCCGGCGTCATGCCGAACGTGGTCTGCATGCGCCACACCTGGCTCGAGGAGAACGCGTTCACCAAGGGCCAGCCGGCGCATGGCGCGGAGCTCGCCGAGGACCTGCAGCGCTTCGTCGATACCTATGGCGGGACGACCATCGCGGCCTGCTTCGTGGAGCCCATCGCCGGCTCCACCGGCGCGCTGATCCCGCCCAAGGGCTATCTGGAGCGGCTGCGCGAGATCTGCGACAAGAACGGCATCCTGCTGGTCTTCGACGAGGTGATCTGCGGCTTCGGCCGGCTCGGCACGCCGTTCGGCGCCCAGGCCTTCGGCGTCGACCCGGACATCATGACCATGGCCAAGGCGCTGACCAACGGCGCCCAGCCCATGGGCGCGGTGGCGGTCAAGGACGAGATCTACGAGACCGTCGTGAACGCGGCCCCCGAAGGCGCCATCGAGTTCTTCCACGGCTACACCTATTCGGGCCATCCGGCCGCCTGCGCCGCCGGGCTCGCGACCCAGGACATCTACGAGAACGAGAAGCTGTTCGACCGGGCGGCCGATCTCTCGGACTATTTCCTGGACGCCGTGTTCGCGCTTCAGGACCTGGAGATCGTGACGGACATCCGGGGCCTCGGCCTGATGGCCGGCATCGACGTCAAGCCGGGCCGGGTGCCGGGCCTGCGCGGCACGGAGATCCAGAAGCGGCTGTTCTGGAACGGCCTGCACATCAAGTTCACCGGCGACAGCGCCATTGTCGCGCCGCCGCTGGTCACGGAGCGGTCGCAGATCGACGAGATGTCTGCGATTCTCCGCGCCACGTTGGAAGAGTTCCGCGACTAGCGGTCGAGACCTCGCCGAGACACGGCGTCCCCGTTCCAGACACGGCGTTCCGGCAATCGGATCGTGTCGGCAGGGACGCCCGCCCCGGCGGCGGGGTCTGTGACACCAAAGGGGACCCAGTGACGCAAGTTGGGAGGATTGAATGAGGAAAGTCTTCGCGTTGGCATCGGCCTGCGTGTTCGCGCTCGTTGCGAGCGTATCTGTGGCCGTTGCCGAGAAGGAAGTCACGATCGGCTATCAGCTGGTCTACAATCCCTGGAAGGTCGCCATCGCCGACAAGAAGTTCGAGGCGGCGACCGGCTACAAGATCAACTGGAAGAAGTTCAACTCGGGCGCCAAGGTGATCAGCGCCATGGCCTCGGGCGACGTGCATATCGCGCTCGCCGGATCGAGCCCGATCGCCGCCGGCGTCAGCCGCGGCCTGCCCATCACGCTGTTCTGGATCACCGAGAACATCAACGACGCCGAAGCCATGGTCGTGCGCAACGGCTCGGGCGTGAAGGAGCCGAAGGACCTGAAGGGCAAGCGCATCGGCGTGCCCTTCGTCTCCACGACCCACTTCCACACGCTGTTTGCGCTGGAGCAGTGGGGCATCGACTCGAAGGAGGTGAAGCTGCTCAACATGCAGCCGAACGCCATCGCGGCCGCCTGGGAGCGCGGCGACATCGACGCCGCCTTCGTCTGGGACCCGGCGCTCGGCCGCATCAAGAAGAGCGGCAAGGTGCTGGTCACCTCCGGCGACCTGGCGAAGAAAGGCAAGGCCACCTTCGACGGCATGGTCGTGCACAACGACTTCGCCAAGGACCACAAGGCGTTCATGTGCCAGTTCGTGAAGACCATCGCCGCGGCGGACTCCGCCTATCGCGACAATCCCGCGGACTTCGGCCCGGACTCGGACAATGCCAAGAAGATCGTCAAGCTGGTCGGCGGCAAGCCCGAGGATGTGCCTGGGGTGCTGGCCCTCTATGAGTTCCCGACGCTCGAGAGCCAGCTCTCGAGCGCCTGGCTCGGCGGCGGCAAGGACGGCGGTGCGGCCAAGGCGCTGTTCTTCACCTCCGAGTTCCTGAAGTCGCAGAAGAAGGTGGACAAGCTGCTGCCCGACTACGGAGCGGTGGTCACCGACGCATACGCCAAGGCAGCCAAAGCCGGCTGCTGACGCCGACAGATCGAGGTGCGGCCCTTCGGGGCCGCACTTTTTCGTTGGGGCGCGCTTGGGAGGGTCGATCCAATGACACAAGCCAGCACGGCTTCCGGGAAGCCGGCGACATCCGAACACTCGAACGGCCGCACGGCCAATGGCGGCCTGCAAGCCGACGAGGTGACGGTCATCTACCCCACCAAGGACGGCGCGGGCGTGCACGCGCTCGAGAAGGTCTCGCTGACCGTCCGTCCGGGCGACTTCGTGGTCGCGCTCGGCGCCTCCGGGTGCGGCAAGACCACGTTTCTGAACCTTCTGGCCGGCTTCATCCAGCCGACCCACGGCCAGGTGCTGTTGAACGGCGCGCCGGTGCGCGGGCCGGGCGCGGACCGCGGCGTGGTCTTCCAGAAGCACGCGCTCCTGCCCTGGCTCAGGGTGCTGCAGAACGTGACCTTCGGGCTCAAGCTGCAGGGCGTGCCGCAGGCGGAGCGGCGCGAGATCGCCCGCAAATACATCGACCTGGTCGGGCTCAAGGACTTCGAGGAGAAGCACATCTACGAGCTCTCGGGCGGCATGCAGCAGCGCGTCGGCCTGGCCCGCGCGCTGACCAGCAACCCGTCGGCGCTGCTCATGGACGAGCCGCTGGGCGCGCTGGACGCGCTCACCCGCGACAACATGCAGGAGCTGATCCTGGATGTCTGGCGGGAGACCCACAAGGCGGTGTTCTTCATCACGCACAGCGTGGAGGAGGCGCTGTTCCTGGCGACCAAGCTGATCGTGATGTCGCCGCGACCGGGCCGCATCACCCACGAATACGATCTCGACTTCTGCCAGCGCTTCTTCGAGAGCCGCGACGCGCGGGCCGTGAAATCGCTGCCGGATTTCATCAAGCTGCGCGAGGAGATCATCAACATCATCCGCGGCGACGAGCTGGAGGGAGGGACACTCGATGGCTAGCACCGACGCAGGCGCCCCGAGAGGCCCCATGGCCTGGCTGACCGACCTGTTCTCCGCCGGCCCCGCCAAGCCGGGCGACTCTTTCGGCGCGCCGGGCATGGGCAACAGCACGTCGATCGCCATCGCCA
>JAKSBI010000607.1 GCA_022361215.1 Hyphomicrobiales bacterium
AACATTGGTTTCCTTCCCTCGGCCCCGGCATGCGACCGGGCGCCGTTTTGTCCCCTTTATATACCGACCGCTACAAAACGTCACATTGATAGATACAATTTATCATTGGGGGGGGACTGCGGACTCCGTCATGGCTGAGCACGCCGCGGCTCTCCAGGGGCCGGTTCCCTCTCACCTCCAACGCACCGGACCAAAGCGGCACGCGCAGGCGCTTCGAGATCGAGAGCACTCGCCTGATCATGATCGGCCGTATGGGACGCACCAACATCACGCCGCGCGAGCTGAGCTGCTATGCCCACGGACGCTGCGCTACCTGCTCAGCTTATCCGTGCCGGTGTTCGCTAAAGGGCCCATTCGGTCTGTGACGGAGGAGGAAACAGCCGATGAACGACAAACCGTAGAGCTACGAGATACGCCCCGAATGGAAGGCGGCTTGGCGCTTCCCCTTTTTCGAAGCGCTCATGGGACGGCGCTCGTGGCACTTCGCGCTTTTGCAAACATACCCACTGATTAACAAAGGTCTGGGTGTCGTTCAGTTTCTCTCTTGTTTCATGAATCCCTGTCCCCACATGCATACGGCTCGCAATTGGAAAAGACGGAAAAGGAACGAGATGAAACGGGACATCGGTAAAGCAGTCGGTTCGCTCGGTATCGCCGGGGCTGTTGTGGTCGCAGGTTTTGGCTTTGGCGTTCCCGCAAACGCCGACACCTTGGTGGTGACGCCGCCGCCGTCCTATCAGATCGAAACGAAATCGCGCACGCACACCAAGACCACCACGCGCTCGAGAACTGAATCGACCACGCGGTCGACTTCGGTAACCACGGTACGGCCGCTCGGGAACAACAATTCCGGTTATTCAGGTCACTACAATCGCGGCAGTCATTCCAACCTGGTGAACAGCATCTTAAACGGCTGGAACAAGCCACAACCGACCTACCGAAAGCCTCAGCATCGCAAGCGCACAGTGCATCGCGCACCGCCGCGCCAGCCGCAATCGAGTGGCCAGAAGGTGATCAACAATTACTTCAATAGCCACGGCTTGGGTGGCAACTGAACGCGTAAGCACGATTGCATTGGCCGAGCGAAGGGGCAGGTTATTCCAGCCCCTTCGTTTGCACGCGCGAGACCGCCGGCAAGGCTCGCGCACCGCCCCTTGAAGCCAAGACCATGCTGTTTCGCCAGGGCGGCGGCATGAGGGCATCGCCCTTATCGAGGCCGACCTGCTCCGCTCGCGTGTCGAGCTAGGGTCTGTGGACATTCACGCTGTGCCTGCGTGCCATTGAATCTTGCGAGGCGGCATTGCAGGATATCTCCTCTTCTTCCGGCAGCTGTCGCCGAGTCTCTTAAGCATTCGGGTGGACGCCAGAGCCTATGGACGTATCGAAAGACGCCAGCGTGGCGCCGGCCGCGCCATCGCTCGTCCGGGAGTTCACCACCGAACAGCTACCGCTGATCCTCCTTGTTCTGGCGCTCGGATTCGCGTCGGCCTACTGGCAGCATGGCTTTCTTCCTGGCGGCGAGGTCGCCTTCCCCCTGGCAGGCGTCCGCGTGCCGATCTGGCATTTGATCTGGATGGGCTTCTGGACCGGCTACACCATGGCCGTGGTGGGCGAGGCCGCCGGCATCTTCGCCCTCCCCTACCAGATGTCGATCCTGCAGTTCGCCGGCCCCCATGTCACACCGACGACGCAGCTCTTGACGTTTCTCAATCCCTTCGGCGCGCTCTTCGGGTTCCGCCGCAACAGGCAATGGAACCTCGACCTGGCCCTTTGGGTTTGCATCGGCGGGATCGTCGGCGGCCTTACCGGCCCGTTCGTACGCATTACACTTCTCTCCGACGTGAAACCCTTCACGTTCGCCGTGGGGCTCGCGCTCTTCGTTGCCGGCGCTCATCTCACCTACGCCGCTTTCAAGGGATATGCGAAGCGCAATTCAAACGACGGGCTGGAGGCCAAATTCCGTCGGGAATCGGAGCGAAGACGCGCGCAAGGACTGCCGCCCTCTGGCCTGCCTCCCGGGATTGGGATCCGGACGGCGGAAAAGCACGGGCTCAGCCTGACGATCGAGTTCTGGGGCGAGACCTGGCAGGTCAATCAGGTCTTTATGTTTTTGACCGGCGCGCTCGTCGGCGTGATCTCGGCGGCGCTTGGCGTCGGTGGCGGTTTCCTGCTCGTTCCGATCTTTGCCGCGGTCTACGGTCTGCCCATGTATGTCCTGGTGGCCGCGACCATCCCCTATGTGATCCTGCTCTCGGCCGTGGGCCTCTTCACCTATGGCGTGATCCTTCCGGCCGTTGCCGGCGCCGCGCTGGCGCCCGAATGGGCCTGGGGCTTCTTTGCCGCGGCCGGCGGTATTCTGGGCGCCTGGTGCGCAGCCAAGACCCAACGCTACGTGCCCGAGCACTTGCTGAAGCTCATGCTCGGCGGCATCACCGGCATTGCGGGAACGCTCTATGTGATCGATTTCTTCTATGAGCTGCCCTTCAGACTGTGAGCCGGCGCCATGCGACTGTTCCACGCCCTCCTGCCCTATCTGCCGTTCCTGGTTCTGCTGATCGCGTTTCTCGTGGCCGTCTATCACATCCGGGTCTACTGGTAAGATCCGGCGCGAGGCGCGCCATGCCGGAGCTGGATCTCGCCGCGCTGGTTCGGGACTACGGCGACCCTTTCGCCGAGGCGCGCGCATGCCGCGAGCATTGCGCCCTCTTCGACTTCTCCTTCGTTGCCCGGGCCTCCGTCCGCGGACCGAACGCCTTGGCGCTTCTCTCGCGCCTCACCCGCCGCTCGATGGCCGGCCTCAGGCCGGGCCAAATCCGATATGCCGTCCGCACCGATGCGAACGGCGTCTTGATCTCCGACCTCACAGTCTGGAAGCACGATCAAGACAGCTACGAGGTCATGAGCGGCCGGCAGGCGGATCTCGACGATCTCGCCAGCCCAACGGATGCCGAGACTGTCGTCGAGAATCTAACGGCCGAAACCGCGATTTTTGCGGTTCAGGGTCCTGGTACTCTCGCTGCCTTGTACGGCCTCACGGACACGGAAAGATTGGCCGGACTGGCCTACTTCAGTCATATCCGGTCCCGGATTGCCGACGTGCCTTGCCTGATCGGCCGCTTGGGCTACACCGGCGAGGCTGGCGTCGAGATCATTCTGTCCCAGCGGAACGCACGGGAGGTATGGCAGGTGCTGGCGGAGCGCGCCCGGCCCGCCGGCTTTGCCGCCGCCGACATCCTGCGCATCGAGGCGGGCTTCGTGCTCTTCACCAACGAGTTCCGGCTGCCCGTCAGACCAGCGGAGGCCGGCCTTGCCCGTTTCGCGGGTACCGCCGACGCAGAGTCCGAGATCCGTCTGGTTTGCTTCAAAGCTCATACGAGCGAGCGGCCGATCCTCTGGCGTCCGCGGAGCGCGCCGCGACGTCCCCTGCAACCTGGAACGCTCGTCGCTACGTCCGCATGTTGGAGCCCGTTGGCGCGACGGCCCCTGGGGCTCGGCTATGCTCGCAGCATCGATCTCCAGGATGGGGCGGCGCTGTCGGATCCAGAGAATCAGTTTCAATCGATCTCCGTGACAAGCCTGCCGTTCTACGATCCCGAGAAAAGGCGGCCGCGGAAAAACTGGCCGAAAACCGGCATCTGAACTGACTTCGCCGACACCTCCGGCATGCTTTATAGATTTCAGCAAACCCTTGATAGCCAATTCGAATTGCCGCCCAGCTTGTTGGCCAAGTCGGCGCTGCGATAGACTGCTCCCACAAGACGCTGTTTGGTGTCGGGGCCGCAGGGAACCGACATCTCGTTGCCAGACCGTGCCATTGTCGCACTCGACTCGACTAAGGAGTCGCGGTCGCTCGGGGTCCGAAGGGCGTCGCTCAAGAGAGCCAGGGAGCACTGTAATGGCAGAGGGCAAACGAAGAAAAGTTACGATCCGCACGCTCCAGAAGCGGATGCGGGATGGTGAGGCCATCACCCAGATGGCTGTCTACGACTACCGGACGGCTGTCGTATCGGACCGCTTGGGCATGGATATTCTGTGCGTCTCGGACACCGGCGGCATGATCCTCTTCGGGCACCAGAGTACGGTCACGGTCAGCTTCGAAGAGGTCATGATGATGTCGCAGGCTGTCGACCGCGGCAGCCAATACGGGCTGCGCATGGTCGACATGCCGTATTGGAGCTTCCACGTTTCGCCGGAGCAGGCCGTGGAGAACGCCGGCCGGTTCGTGCACGAGGCCAACGCCGAAGTGATGAAGTGCGAGGGCAACCAGCACCACGCCAGGAACATCGAGGCCATCGTCAGCGCGGGCATTCCGGTGCAAGGCCATATCGGCATCACGCCCATGCGCATGCCGCAGCTTGGCGGCTTCATCGCCCAGGGCAAGACCGCCGATCGCGCCAAGCAACTCATCGACGACGCCCAGGCCTTCGTCGATGCCGGATGCTTCTCGATCCTGTGTGAGGTAACCACGTCCGAAGTCTGCGAGTATCTGACGGACACATTGCCCGTACCCGTCATCAGCCTCGGTGCCGGCAACCGGGCACACGGGGTGCATATCATTTCCTCGGACCTGTTCCATCTCTGGGAGGAGCACGTGCCGCGGCATTCGCGCATCTACACGGACCTGATCCCGATCATGGAAGACGTCATCACGCGCTACATGGCGGATGTGAAGAGCCGCGATTACCCGGGCGAGAAGGAGACGGTGTTCATGCCGCCCGAGGAGCTTCGCCAGTTCGCCAAGGACATGAACTGGGACAAGAAGCTGGCCGAGATGGAGCAGGCAGCCGAATAGGCGTCTCACTTCAAACGGTACACCGGATGCAAAGAGCCCGGCTCCGAGGACCTCGAGGAGCCGGGCTCTTGTTTGTTCAGCGCACGGTTGGGAGGAAACCCGCAAGACGCGGAGTGCCCACCAGAGTCACCCGACAAGCGGACCGTGCGACTGAACCTGGCGACCCCGGCGGTGGCCGCGGGTCGCAAACGAAGCCGCTCATGATCGGCATATGCGCGTTGCGCCGGCCCGGACGTTCAGCGAGACCTTGGGCCAAGCTCGCACACAGGTTGAGGTCTTGCGCACCGGCAGACGAAACAGCTGCCGGTGCGCGACCCATTCATGGGCGCTAGAGCCTGTCGCGATCATTCTGATCGCGTCATTGCTCTAGCTCTTTGTTGAAGCATGTCTTTCGTCCCGAAACCGGTATCCACTTTCGGGAGACATGCTTTAGCAGCCGGTCAAGCAGCGCATGGCGTCCGTATCCGGTCGATCGTCACGGTCGAAGCCATCCCGGTTCGGCATCTTCAAAGCGGTCAGGCTGGCCGCGTCCAAGACGGCGTCGTCCTTAACTAGGCCGTTCAGGTTGTAGATGTAGGCCGTCAGCGCGTAGACCTCGTTATTGGTCAGTGTCTGCGGCGAATCCATCGGCATGGCTCGGCGCGTATAGTCGAACAGGATCGGCGCATAGGGATACATGCTGCCCGGCGTCAGGCGTCGCTTCTTCGTCTTGAACGAGCCGATGCCGCCGAACATGGCGCCATACTGCGGTCCGCCCTTGGCGCCTTCGCCATGGCAGGCCACGCATTTCTCGGCGAAGATCGTCTTGCCTTCGGCAACGGAGCCCTTGCCCTCGGGCAGGCCCTTACCGTCCGATGTGCTGATATCTATGTCCCAGGCGGCCAAGTCTTGCTGCGAGATCGGCTTGCCGTAAGAGACGTTCGGCCGCGACAGATCGGTGCCGGCCATGACGGCCCCCGAAAACCCAACCGCGACGACAGTCGCGAGCGCAAGCTTAAGCGATTGCATTTTTCACCTCCCCACCCGCACTGACGGACCACGGGAAAATGCCGTTGTGATGCTGAACGAAGCCGGCGATGGCGCGCGACTTGGCAATATCCTCGACGCTCGGCTGCACATAGCCTGTGTCGTCGAGGGCGCGGCTGGCAATCTTGGTCGGCCCACCGTCCCAATTCCAACGATAGCGGAAGCGTGTCAGGCACTTGTCCATGATCGGCCCTTCGAGATCGGCCGTCTTCCAGGACTTTCCGCCATCGGTGGTGACGTCGACCGCCTTGATCGTGCCGCGGCCCGACCAGGCGAAGCCCTTGATCTCGTAAAGACCCGGTCCTTTGAGCTGCATGCCGCCGGATGGGTTCGTGATGACGGATTTGCATTCCATTTCCATGCTGAACTGGCGCCATCTGCCGTCGGGCATGGGATCCGTGTAGCGCGCGGTTTCACTGCGCAGATGCCAAGGCTTGTCGGAGACCTTGATGCGCCGGAGCCACTTGACCGAGGTGTTGCCTTCCCATCCCGGCATGAATGCGCGCAGCGGATAGCCATTCTCAGGCCTCAGCATCTCGCCACCAGCCGCATAGATGAGCATGGTGTCGCCCATCGCCTTGTCGACTGGGATCGAGCGCGCGTGAGCCGAACCGTCGGCGCCCTCGAACAGGATCCACTTGCCGGCCGGGTCGATGCCTGCCTCGTCGAGCAACCAGGACACCGGGATTCCGGTCCACTGGGTACAAGAGAGCAGGCCATGGGTCTGCTGCACCGTCTTCGATTTGACGGCAAGCCAGTCGGTCAGCGTGTTGCCCGAGCATTCCAGGAAATAGAACTTCGAGACCGACGGATACCGCGTCAAGTCGTCCATCGTGAAGACAAGCGGCCGTTTCACCATGCCATGGATCACGAGCCGGTGCTGGTCCGGGTCGATATCCGCGACGCCCGCATGGTGACGCTCGAATATCAACCCATTAGGCGTAAGAATGCCCTTCTGGTGTTGAATCGGCGTCATGCTCCAATCGGAGAAGTTCTGCTTGTTGACGAAAATGTCCGACCGGTTCCGCGTGACATGCCCCTCATATTTGGACGGCATGCCGTAGGCTTTGGGCTCGATCGGCCGCCCCATGGATTTCGACCATTCAGGAACCGCCAGCTTCTCGGCCTTCGCCGTGGTGCCGCCTAGCGCACCGGCCGCGGCTACGCCGCCGGCCGCCGCAACGCCGGCCAGGAAACGGCGGCGGGCCGCGCCAAGTCCTGTGAGGTCCCCATTCAGCACGTCTTCCTTGCTGTAGGGTTTTTGACGGGAAAGCGCATGCGCCTCATCACGTGTCGGGCCAGCCAACACGTCGCTCATATCCTTGACGTAGCTGTTATTGGTCGAGTTTCGACTCATCTCAGGCACCTCCTTCCCTTTTGGAGCCGGCGGACGCGGCTTCGGCGTTCTTCTCCCAACGGGCCCGGAGAGGGACCCGCGCGGACGGTTCGACCGCCCTCGTTATCGGTCGCTTCGGAATTGCTTTTTCTGAGCGATCTGAGCCGCGCGCACCGGCGTCGGACACCCTCGAACGGTCCCCGCTGGCCGACATCGACACGGCTCAACTTTCGTATGCGACCTAACACCGCAGCCTAGACGAAGGCTGGAAACCGCATCAAACTGACGATGCCTATATCGACTTGCATTTAGTCTATTTTGGAGATGCTGCTATTGGCCGATGGAAAAAATCTCATTCAGAGCAATGGGCTGCCTGCGCCCAAATCAGAAATTTATTCCAGAGCGATCTGTAACACCGTGAAATTTATGGTTAATGTATCGTTAATCAGCTCATCTTAGCAGATCATTCTGATGTCCGAGGAAAGATTGATGCATCATTTTCAACAACAGCAGAAACAGCGGCCACCGACAGATAATCAGGAGAACTTGTCGTAGCGGATATCTGCGGACGCAATCTGACCCTCTCTTGCAAGCACCCGGCGGGCGGCGTCCACCATGGGCTCCGGGCCTGCCACATAGCCAACCATGTTGTCGTAGTGCCCGGCCATGGACCGGGACGCCACCTCATGAACGACCCCCTCTGCAAGCTTCAGGGCCGGAGCGTCCGGGTGGGTCGCATGGGGGATCGGCTCGTCTGACAGCGCAACGGTAACCTCCAGATTGCTGCCGCCCTGCAAGACCGCTTCGGAGAACCTCTCCAAATAGAAGCAGTCCGCCAGCGACCGCACACCGAAGAAGACATAACCCTTATGGTCGTCGAAATAGCGCTCTCGGCTCGCCCGCGCCACAATGGACATCATGCCCGCGATCCCTGAGCCGCCCCCGATGCAGACGACGTTCTTGTCTTCCTCAGGGTGAAAGGTGGCGCGCCCGAGCGGCCCGAAGACCTTGATCGCAGCGCCACTCACGTTTGAGTCGAAGAGCCAGTCGGAAAAGCCGCCGTCGGGCTTGCGCTTGACGACGAAGGAGAGCGTCTCCGTCTCCTCCGAATAGTTGACCATCGAATAGGCGCGTCGCCCGATCAGTCCGGGAATCTCGAACACGACGAATTGACCGGCGGCAAACCGCAAGGGTGCATCGAGCGTCATGTCGAAGTCGATCACGTCGTGCGTCAGCATTCTCACATTGCCGATGGTGCCCCGGCGATAGGAGGGAACCGTGAAACCTTCGAGCACACCGACCGTGTTGGACGGCACGCGCAGGACGCAATCATCGGACGCGACCGCTTGGCACATGATGACATCGCCCTTCTCCTGCTTGCAGAACTTGAGGCCGGGTGCCTCGTCCCACAGGAGCCGCACGTCACCTTCGACGACCCGGCCCCGACAGGTGCCGCAGGTTCCGGTGGCGCAGTCGTGCGGAAGCGTCAGTCCATGGCGCAATCCGGCATAGAGCAGGTTCTCGCCGGGCTCGCAATCGAAGGCGTGAGCGCCACTGTTGGTTTGAACCGTGATCTTCATTTCAGGCCGGCCTGAGGTTGCACAAGGCGGCGCGCGGGCATCGCCGTCGATACCGGCGCCGAAGCGTTGTTGTATAGACCGACTTGCCGTCCCTGTCAGTTGGCCAGGACGTCCATGAAGTTGGCGGCGATCATGGCCGCGAGGCGACGCATGACGAGATAGCCGGCGGCGGCATCGGACTCGAACGTCTGCAGAAGCTGCCGCCCGTCGATGACCAGCACGGTCGAGGTCTCCAGGCAGGACGCCGTCGCCACGCGCCGGGGCTGGTCGTCGAGCAGAGCCGCCCAACCGAAAATCTGGCCTTTGGTGATCATGGACCCCGACACACCGGCACGATTGCCGACGCCGAGCGAGAACCGGATCCTGCCGGACTCGACGACATAGACTTCGGCGGCATCGTCACCAAGCTCGTAGACGCTGTCGCCTTCCTCGTAGTTGCGGCGCAACGTGATGTCGGCAATGGCTTCGCGCGCGCCCTCCGAGATGCCCTCGAACAGCGCCGCCCCCTTCAAGCTCTCGAGGATCGAGGCCCGCTCGCTCATATCTTCGCTCTCACCCCTGATCGGCATTTCTGCATGAGCTTTCAAAAACCTATATCGGAGAGGGCTGTGCGGGTAGCGCGGCTCGCGCACAGGCCCTAGCTGAATTTGTCATAGCGCACCTGACTTGCCGGCAAGCGCGCATCCACGATCAACATGCGGATGGCGCCGTCGACCATGGGCGGGGGGCCGGCTATGAACGCTGTGATATCGTCACAGGCCCCCGCCATGCGTTCGGACGCGACGGCATGCACGAAGCCGTTCGCGAAATCGACCGGGCCGTTGGGCCGCTCGTCGCCGACAGGCACATCTTCATCGGAGAGCGCGATCGTAATCCTGAGGCTGCCCGGAAAGGCCGCGGCGAAGGACGAAAGCTCATCGAGGAAGAAAACGTCCTTCATGGTCCGGACGCCGAAGAACAGATTGCCCTTGTGGGACTTGAAGTACCCATCCCGGCAGCCGCGCGCCAGAATGGACATCATGCCTGCGATCCCGGAGCCGCCGGCGATGCAGAGCACGTCCCGTTCCTCCTCCGGCCGGAAGACGGCGTTGCCGAGCGGCCCGAACACGGTGGCGTCCGCTCCCTCGGCGCCCGGACCGAACAGCCAGTCCGAGAAGGCCCCATCCGGCTTTTTCTTGACCACGAACTCCAGCGATCTGGCCGCCTTGGCATAGTTGACCATTGAGTAGGCCCGAAACCCCTGCACCTGAGGCACCTGGACGACGGCAAACTGACCGGCCTCGAAGTCCATCGGGTCGTCGACGGCGATATCGAACGCCACCACATCATGGGTGAGGTGACGGAGATTGCGGATCCGGCCTTGGGTCCATGCGGGGCGGGAAGTGCCAGCCGAAGTCCGGCTGAGATTTGCCGGGACCGCAATCTCGCAGTCGGCAAGCGCGCAGATCTGGCACATCAGGAACTCGCCGCGTTCCCGCTTCAGATAGCCGTTGCCGGGCGCCTCGATCCAGCCTTCCCCGATCGTCGCCGGTTCGCGCACGCGGGCCTTGCAGGTGCCGCAGGTGCCGGTCGCGCATTCATAGGGAAGCGCCAGCCCGTTGCGCAGACCGGCGTAGAGGATGCTCTCGCCCTCACGACAGTCGAATTCGAACTTATCGTTCTTGGCACGAACCCGAACCTTCATGCGCGTGCGTCCCGCCGGCATCCATCACATCGCCAAGGGCGTGCCCAACGCCCGTCAGTCCCAGAAGCTGTCGTCGTCTTCCTCCGCGAAATCGCCCTCATACTCGTATTCGAGCTCCTTCTCGACATAGACGAGGACGTCGTCGCCTTCCTGCTTCACGTCGTACATCAGAAGCGCCTTCTCGGCCGGGCCGCTCGGCTCGCCCGTGCGCATGTCCCACTGCCAGAGATGCTTCATGCAGGTCAGAGTAAACCCTTCGCACAGACCCGACTGCTCCAGCGGCTCCTCCATATGCGGACACAAGGGGGGATAGGCTTTGAGCTCCGATCCCAGATTGGCGATCAGAATGGACACACCATCGACATCGAACGCCTTCAGCTTGACGTCCGCCATATCGCCGACGGCGCACACCCGTTTCCAGCTCATGCCTCCCCTTCCCGCGCGCCCCAGGTCGGCGCACTCAGATCCATCATTCTTTTTTGCCTTGCTGTCGCAGAAGTCCTCGACCGAGGCCGTCTGGGCTGCGGCGCGGCTCTCGCCAACGCCTGCCACGGCATCAGAACCGGACCGCCCCGTCGCAGCACCGTCTCAGATCGGCCAATGCGAGCCCTTGTCGAGGCGGCGGGTTTCGAGCCTGACCTCGCGCTCGAGGAACTTGGCCTTGCCATCCTCGATCTTAAGCTTGTCGACATATTTGCCGACCAGGAAGAGATGGCTCTCGCCGGCATCGAGGTGCGAGTTCACGCCATCCAGCATGTTTTGATAGACGACGAACGAACTGACCGCGGTGGCCGTCTCGCCGCCCTCGTCCACATCGACCGTGTAGACCGTGGTATGCCGCTTCAGCGGCGAGTGGTCGGTATTGTGCTTCGGCAGCAGGCTGGTCATCGTCTCGAGATCCTTCCACCCCCCTTGGAAATAGGTCATGTCGTAGTTGATCTCGGGGCTCCACGCCTTGATGGCGTAGTGGAAGCCCTCGTCGCAGAGTTCCAGCCACTCGCTCCACTTCTGATCGTCGAGCAGCAGACACGAGCGGTAGATCGTATCCCTGACCGCGTCCGCGGCTCCGTTGGTGCTCATCTCAACATCCTCTAACTCACTTCCGTCCACCGCGCGCGCCCGGCTGATTTCACGCCGCGCGTATGACGACAGGGCGCTCGAATAGGCGCAGGCAACTACATGCGCAGCGATTATCCGCCCCCGCCGATCCGACCGTCCGGCAGTTTCGCTATTCCGCCGCGACCGCGGGAGCCCGATACTCCTGCTCGGGATTGCTCGGCAGCCGGTTCATCCACTTGCCCCACTCGTCGTAGTAGTGGCGCATGCCATTCTCGTCGTGAACCGTCTCGTTCTCGTGCCGTCCGTGCAGGATCCTGCGCGGCTCCGAGTGCGGCAGCATGGCCGAGCCCTGCCCTGCCACACCGATCAGGTCTTCGTGGAGATTGCGGCCGAACGGGCCCCAGATCGTGTTGTGGTGGTCGATCCGCGTCTGACGCTCTTCCGGCGTGTCGCTCTTCAGTCCGAGCCCACGGAACTCGATCATGACCTTGTCGGGTCCGAGGGGCGTGACGATATCGCTGCGGAAGGCGGACCCCCGCAGATTGAAGTTCATGCCGGGGAACAGGTCGATCATGTAGAACTGGTTCGGCGGCAGTTTCGGGAACGACAATTCCGCCCGGGACTCGAACCCTTCATATTCCTCGTACTTCACCTCGAACGAGCCCACATTGACGTGGCCGTGCTTGAAGCCGGTGTTCTTACGCGCGAAGTAGGCGTCGTTAAAGCCCGTGATGCGGTTATGGTAGTGCATGAAATCGTGATAGAATTCGCTGTTGGTGTCGTGCCACAGCTTGTAGTTCGTGTTGATAATCGACTTGTGATAGTGGAACACCTCGAGCGGCTCGGCATCGATGTTCTCGCGGATGCAGGCGAAAGCCTCGCCGGCCCACTCCTCCAGGGAGAGCTCGACCTGGTCGTTGAGGGTCACCCAGACGAAGCCCCCGAGCTTGACCTCGCAGCGCAGGCGACGCAGGCCCATCTCTTCCTTGCAAAGACGGTCCTGATAGCCCTCCTTCTCGCGCGCAATGTAAACGCAGTTGCCCTTCATGTCGTATTGCCAAGCGTGGAACATGCAGGTCATGCGCTTCGGATTGCCCGAAGGCTGGCCTTCGAGGAAACTCCCCGACGGACGGCGCTCGATCATCATGCCGCGATGCGAGCAGACGTTGAGGAAGGCGCGGATCTGGTTGTCCGGCCCCCGGCAGACCACGATGGGCTCTCGCGCAATGGTGGTCGTCCGGAAATCGTAGGGCTCCGGCAGCTCGGACTCGTGACAGACGGGAATCCAAACCTTCTTGAAGATCTTCTCCAACTCTTCCTCGAAGATATCCGGGTCGGAATAGATGCGGCTGTCGACCCACTCGCCCCGTTTGAGTTGCTGCGGATCGGCCATCCACTGCTTGTGATTTCTCGCTGGCATCGCGTTCCTCCTCTCCTGTCCCGGATCCGGTCGGGGACGGTGGTTCGATCAGTCGCTGGAACCACCGAAATGGCCCGGCACGGCGATTTCGGCGTATAGTACCAAAATCAGTTGCATCACGGCCATATAGGCAAAATCAAAAGTTCTTATTAGTTGATAGACGGGGCAATGCTTGCTGCCATGTGCCCCACGCCAATCCTCGCCAAACGCACGACCCGCCACCCCCTGCTGACGCTTGAACAGACACTTTGGCACATCCTTCGCCGGTCAAGCGTTCATAGCTCGAGTCTATCAAATGTTGGAAAGGAACGATTTTACAAGCAGCTCTCCGAACCGTGCCATATCGGGTACCGGACATAAGGCGGACATGCCGCCGTCGGAGCAAAAAATCCGCGCGGTATGTCCACTGGAGACCGGCGACACTTACGTATGAGCACGCTGTCCAATGCGGATATTCAGTCGTGCTCGAGCAACTGCGTCACGCGGACCAGGACTCTGGTCTGAAGTGATTAAAACAAAACGCAGATTGCGAAGGGAGGAGACCTTATGAACCTCGTGAAGCGTGGTGCTTTCGCGCTGCTTTCAAGCGCCGTGCTGGCGGCGCCGACGACGAGCCTGGCAGAAGTCGGCTTTGGCAAGCCGGGCGAAAAGGTCGACCTGGTGGTCGGCTACCAGCCCTACTACACCGAATCCTGGTCGGGCGTGGTCATCAACGGCAAGGAACTCTGGAAGAAATATCTGCCGAAGGGCTCCACGGCGAAATTCGAGATCGGCCTGCAGGGCTCCGTCATCGTCGGCAAGCTGCTCGGCGAGAAGAATCATCTCGGTTACATGGGCGACATGCCGGCCATCGTCTCCACGACGAAGTACAAGAAGGTCGATATCCGGATCGTCGCCGTGCTCGGAACGTCGCGCCAGCAGTGCAACGTCTTCCTGGTGAAGAACGACGCGCCGCAATTCAAGAACGGCATGGAAGCCGTCAAATGGATGGACGGCAAGCTGGTGGCCGCTCCCAAGGGTGCCTGCACCGACCGGTTCGGCCGCTGGGCCTTCGAGCAGGCCGGCATCAAGCCGAAAAAATACCTCAACATGAACATCGAGGTCATCACCTCGAGCTTCAAGAACAACAAGCTCGACGCAGCGGTGATCTGGGAACCGACGGCGTCCAAGATTCAGCGCGCCGGCATCGCGCGTCGGGCGGCCAGCGGCGAGAGCTTTGAGGGCATCGAAGGCGGCGACGCAGGCTTCCTGGTGATGCTCAACGAGTTGGTCCAGACCCGCCCGGACATTCACAAGGGCTGGCTTGAAGCCGAGCTCGACGCCCAGCTTTTCTTGGCAGATCTGAAGAACGCCAACGACGTCGCGCGAATGGCCGACGAGCAGACCGAGGGCATTCCGCGCAAGACGCTCTGGGCCTCGCTCTACGGCAAGAACCCACGCGCAATCGGCGGCGGCCCGAACAAGGTCACCTACGACTTCGTCGTCAATGAAAAGGTCGAAGGGCTGATCAAGGCGGCAACCAAGTTCCTGCACGAACAGAAGGTCGTTCCGAGCGAGACGCTTCGCCAGGAAGCCGTCATGGACCAGGTGGCCCGCCAGGTCATGGAAGCGCGCGGCCTGAAGAGCCCGATCGGCTTCGCCAAGGAGCAGGACGCCTCGGCCTACAAGGAGTAGGCCAGAGTGTCGCTGCCAGTCGTTGCAGACGGGCCTCGGCTGAGACCGGGGCCCGTTGACCCCAGCCGCGCCTTACCGGGTGTACCACCCTTCGCTGAGAGCGCTGGGGAGATGCGGCCAACCTACCGAGGCCGCTCGAGTGCTGCAATCAGAACGCAACCAGCAGGCGGGAGAGCATGAGCGAGCAAGCGATCTCCGGAGCCGCGCAGGGCGCGGCCCAATCAGCTCCCTCGGGGATACAGCTGCAGCTATACCGGCTGGGCAAGAACCTGAGGACGCCGACACCCTATCTGATGACGTTCGGAATCTTTCTCTGGCTTCTGACCTACTATCTGTTCACGGAAGGCTGGAAGCTTCCCCGCTTCGAGAAGATCCCGGGGCCCGTCGAAGTGGTCACCGAGTTCATCAGCACGGATCCGGTCTGGGGCACCTCGCTCTTCACCGAGGACTTTCACACCAACGTCTATGTAAGCTGCCGGCGCATCTTCATCGCCTTCTGCATCGCCACAGGCCTGGGTGTCCCGCTCGGCCTGTTCATGGGCTGGTCCCGGAAGTTCAGGGACTACACGTTTCCGATCCTGGAGACGCTACGACCGATCCCCATCCTGGCCTGGGTACCGCTCGCCATCGTTATGTTCGCGGGTTTCGAGACGCCCATCATCTTTCTGGCCACCCTGGCATCGTTCTTCGTCACCACGCTGAATACGCTGCTCGGGGTCCGGTCAATCGATGAGGCCTATTTCAGAGCGGCCGGCTGCCTCGGTTCCAAGAAGCGACACGTCTTCTGGCATGTCGTCGTGCCCGGCGCCATGCCGTTCATCTTTACCGGCCTGCAGATCAGCATCGGCGTGGCTTGGTTCTCACTGGTGGCCGCCGAGATGATCTCCGGCGACTTCGGTCTCGGCTACATGATCAACGACTCCTTTATGGTCAACAAATACGTCTCGATGGTGATGGCCATGATCAGCCTCGGCTTCGTCGGCTGGGCCACCTCCGCGATGGTGCGCTGGGCGGGCAACAGGATGATGCAATGGCGCGTTCGGGCGCTTGCCCTCGAAGGTCGATAGGCACAATGGAGGCTCGAAAGCACATGGCAGAGGCACACATCATCGATACCCCATCCGGCGCTCCCGCGTCGCAGGCCGGAACCGGGCGGGGCGCGATCAGCATCCGCAACGTCACCAAGATCTACGACCCCGAAGGGGTCAACGTGATGGCGGTGGACGATTGCTCCATGGAGATCGCGGGCGGCGAGGTCTGCATGATCGTCGGCCCCTCCGGGTGCGGCAAGACCACGCTCCTGAATGCCATCGCCGGCTTTCATTCCGTCACGTCGGGCGCGATCTATCTCGACGGTGAGTTGCTCTGTGGCCCCGGCAAGCCGCTTGCCGACCAGGGCGCGGACCGGGTCGTCGTCTTCCAGAACGGCGCCCTGTTCCCCTGGAAGACACTTGCGGACAATGTGGCCTACGGCCCTGTCGTGCAGGGCAGGATGACGAAGGCGGAGGCACGCGAGAAGGCACATCAGATGCTGGAGGAAGCCGGCCTTCACGGTGTCGCCGACAAGTATGCCGGCGAAGTCTCCTCGGGTATGGCACGGCGCGCCGAGATCGTCCGCGCCTTGATCAACGATCCTAAAGTGCTGCTGCTCGACGAGCCTTACCGCGCCATGGACGCCCTGACCAAGTCGATCATGCACGAGGCCCTCCTGGAGGTATACGACCGGACGAAGGTGACCATCTTCTTCATCACCCACGATCTGGAGGAGGCGATCTTTCTGGGCGACCGGGTCATCGTGATGACCACGCGGCCGGCGCGGACCAAGAAAATCGTCGACGTCAAGATCCCACGGCCACGGGATTACAAGCTCTTGTCGTCTGAGGAGTTCCGCCTGCTGGTCGGCGAGGCCAAGGATGCCGTGCAT
The DNA here is from genome assembly GCA_022361215.1 of Hyphomicrobiales bacterium. GTDB lineage: Bacteria > Pseudomonadota > Alphaproteobacteria > Rhizobiales > Methyloligellaceae > JAKSBI01. The sequence goes on from JAKSBI010000607.1 coordinate 16,496, forward strand.
GAAGAAGCGATCAAGGCTTTCGAGGCCGGCGAACGTGAGTTGGCCTAGGGGTACACTGGGAGCACATGAGGCATGACTGACGCGGTACAAAGCGGTCACGATATGGCGCCAGCGGTCAAGAAGCGCTCGACCTTGAACAGAATCGCCTCCAATCCCACCGTCTGGCGGGGTTGCATTGCCATCATCGGGTTCATTCTGTTCTGGGAGGTGTGTTCCCAGACAAAGGAATGGTTCGGATTCCAGACGCCCTGGATCGGCAAGATCCCGCCACCGAGCGACGTGGTTGTGCAGTGGGTGTCCGTGGTGCAACGTCCCGGCTACTGGGAGAGCTGGTACCTGAGTTTCTACCGCGTATTCCTTGGCTTTATTGCCGCACAGATCATCGGCATCCCGTTCGGGCTCGCACTGGCGGTCAACAAGTACTTCCGCGACATTTTCTTCCCGCCCTTCGAGGTGTTGCGACCGATCCCGCCTCTAGCCTGGGTGCCGGCGTCGATCATCTTCTGGCCGACCTCGGATCTTTCGATCGCCTTCGTGACCTTCCTCGGCGCCTTCTTCACAATCGTCATCAACGTGCTCGGCGGTGCCCGCACCATCGACGTTCAATATCTGCGGGCGGCCCAGTCCATGGGCGCCACCCAATGGGATCTCTTCCGCAAGATCATCCTGCCCGGGACCTTGCCTTCGATCTTCACCGGCGCCGCGGTGGGAATGGGCATCACCTGGGAGGTGGTGCTGGCGGCCGAGATGATCTCCGGCGGCGGACAGCAGGCCGGCGGCGGCCTGGGCTTCTTCATTTGGAGCTCCTACATGGGCGGCTCCATGGAGCAGGTCATCATCGGCATGATCAGCATCGGCATCGCCGGTTATCTCTCGAGCAGCCTCATCCGCTACATCGGCTATCTCTCCACGCCCTGGCAGCGGCTGTTCTAGCACCTCTCGGGAAAGGCAGGACACATGAGCAGCAACGGGACGTCGCAGGCCACCGAGCAAAGCAAGGTCGAGCTGCGCAACGTCAGCAAGGGCTACGGCGACGCCTGGGAGCGCGAGGAGGTCATCAGCAATCTCACACTGGATATCAATCCGGGCGAGCTGACTGCCATCGTCGGTCCCTCGGGCTGCGGGAAATCCTCGCTCGTCAATCTGATCGCCGGCTTCGAGCGGCCCGACAGCGGCGAGATCCTGCTGGACGGCAAGCCCATAACCGGCCCTGGGCAGGATCGCATGGTCGTATTCCAGGAGTCGGCCCTGATTCCCTGGCAGACGGCCTATCAGAACGTGGTCTTCGGGCCGCAACTGCGCGGCGACATGTCCAGGAGCGAGTTGCGCGAAGAAGCCAACCGCCTGCTTGAGACCGTCGGTCTCGCTGAATTCAAGGACAAGTATCCCCTGCAGCTCTCCGGCGGCATGCAGCGCCGCGCCGAGCTGGCGCGCGCGCTGATCAACCAGCCCAAGCTGATGATCATGGACGAGCCGTTCCGCGGACTGGACGCCATGTCGCGCGAGCTGATGCAGGAGTTCTTCCTCAAGATCTTCGATGAGACCCGCCGCACGCAGCTCTTCGTGACCTCCGAGATCGAGGAGGCCATTCTTCTCGCCGACCGTGTGGTGGTTCTCTCGAACAAGCCCGCAACCGTTCGGACAATCATCGACATTGGCCTGGAGCGGCCCCGCGACTTCCACATGATGGGGTCGAGCGAAGCCTACGATTACAAGCGGCAGGCCATGGAGATCCTGCACGAGGAGGCTCTGAAGAGCTTCAAGACCACGGGCGCTCAGGCCGATTTCGTCGACGCCTATTCGCGACGGAACGAGTAACCTCATACCCTCTGCGCTCTCGCCATGACCGCCCTCGGCTACCTGTTACATCGCGAAGTCTTCATCGCTCTGGCGGTCGGCGGCGCCATCATCGCCACCCTCGGCAGCTATCTTCTGCACGCCAAGACCGTCGCCAGTCCGGGCACGGCCCGATTCATCCTGAGATTCGGCTACGCGATCTCTTTCGCCAGCCTCGTGCTATTCATAGCCGCCGGCTTTGCCTCCGGCTGGTAGTCGAATTGCACCGAAGCTTTGATGATCGAGGCTCGCAACCTATCGAAGGCCTTTGGCCAGCGCCACGCGGTCGACAGCGTGTCGTTCGAGGTGGCGCGAGGAACCGTGGTCGGGTTTCTGGGCCCCAACGGCGCCGGAAAATCCACGACTATGCGCCTTCTGACCGGCTATCTGCCACCCGACGGCGGGTCGGCGCACATTGCCGGATACGATATCGGCACTGAGACGGCACGGGCGCGGGCCTGCCTCGGATATCTGCCCGAGGCGGCGGCCGGCTTCCCCCATCTCACGGTCCGGGAGCTCCTTGTTTACTGCGCAGAATGCCGAGGCCTGTGGGGCACGGCCCGTGATGGCGCCATCGATCGGGTGAGCGAGGAGATCGAGCTTGGCCCTGCCTTGGATCAGAAAATGCGCACGCTCTCCAAAGGCTGGCGCCAGCGCGCCTGGTTCGCGCAAGCCATCCTGCACGATCCGCCGGTCCTGATCTTCGACGAGCCGACCGACGGCCTCGACCCAAACCAGAAGGCCCATGTCCGGGCACTGATCCGTTCGATTGCGCCACGCAAGGCCATCATTCTCTCAACCCACATCCTCGAAGAAGCCGAGGAGATCTGCGACCGGGTGATCATCATCGCGAAGGGCCGCATCGTTGCCGATGACGCGCGCGAGGCACTTTCCGACGGCAAGGGCAGGCTCTGGCCGGCGTTCGAACGACTGACCGCTTCGGACGCCGCAGTTCCGGCCGGTTGATCGGGCGAATGCAAACGCAAACGGAACACCCTCGCACGGCATCGGCAGCCACCGCGATTCTCGCCGTTTTCCGGCATGAATGGCGTCAACTCGTCTATGCGCCGCTGACACCCATCTTCCAGATCGGCTTTCTGGTCGCCCTTGCCGTCTGCACGTTTCTGATTGCCGATTTCTATGCGACCGACGAGGCCGCCATCGGGCCGATGCTGATCTTCCTGCCCTGGGTCTCGCTGATCCTCGTGCCGGCGCTGGCCATGCGCGCCTGGATCGACGAGCCCGGCGATCGCAGCATGGAGCTCGCCCTGACGCTGCCGATCCCGGTCTGGACCGTGGTCGTCGGGAAATTTCGGGCCGGTGCCGTCGTGCTGCTGATCACGCTCGCCTTCACGGCACCCTTCGCCGCCACGGTGTTCTATCTCGGCGAACCGGATCCCGGCGTCATGCTTGCCGGCTATCTGGCCGCCGCGCTCCTGATGCTGTCCTTCTATGCCGTAGCGCTCTTCGCCGCGGTTCTGATGCGGGAACCGATCGGCGCCTTCGTCGTCGGCGTCATCGTTCTGTTCTTTCTTTTGCTGCTCGGCTGGGACGTCTTCGGCCGCCTGCTGCGCAATCAGATCCCCGATGCCCTCTACGGCACGCTGACGGCGTTCAGTCCGAAGTTCTGGTTGGACCGCATGGCCAAGGGCTTGGTGGAGATCGCCGGCGTCGTCTATTTCGTCGCGCTTTCGGCAGCGGCGCTCCTGGGCGCGACGCTGCTCGGCCGCCCGCGCAAACGAAGCCGTTGGACTGGAGAAAGTCTCGCGCGCGGCGGCCTCGCTACGACTGCGATAGCCGTGGCCTTCGGCCTGACGGTCACCCTGGCCCGCGAAATCCCCCTGGCTCTGGACCTGACGGCCGAGAAGGAGTTCACCCTGCATCAGGGAACCTTGAGCGTTCTGAAGCGGCTCCCCAAAGGTACGGAAATCGAGCTCTACTGGAGCGAGAGCGAGCCCTCCGTCCCCGCCTCGATCAAGTCGCATGCGCGGCGCGTCCGCGATCACCTGCGGACCATCGCCGCACGTTCCGAGGGCCGCGTCACGGTGCGTGAGCGGGACCCCAAGCCCGACAGCGAGAACGAGCTCCGGGCTCTGGGCGCCGGTCTCCGGCGCATCCCCATGACCTCGGGCGACTCCTTTTTTCTCGGTGCCAGCTTCAAGCATGGGGACCGGCTCGGGCGGATCCCCTATTTCGATATCCGCCGCGACCGGCTCGTGGACTACGACGTCGCCCTCGCGCTCAATGGCCTGACCAGGACAAAAACGCCGAAGGTCGGCATCCTGAGCCCGCTCTTGCAGTCCCGTCATGCAGAGGAGACGCGGGAGGGCCTGTCCTTCGTCAGCCAGCTCCGGCAAGCCTACGACCTGGCCGTCATCCCGCACTTCACGCCCAAGCTGCCCGATGATCTCGACGTTTTGATTCTGATCGACGCCACCATCCTGCAACGCGACCTGATCTACCAGATCGATCAGTTCGTCATGGGCGGCGGCAGCCTGATCGTCATGATGGATCCGCGGCTGCGCTTCCACCCGCCAAGCGACGTGGTGAACCCGGAACCGTCTGAGGAGGTCAACGACATCTCGGACGTGCTCAGCCGCTACGGCGTCGTCTATGAAGGCGAAAACGTCGTCGGCGACCTGCGGCTGGCATCCTTCGTGGTCGACCGGGAGCAGCGTCGGCTGAGCTATCCCTACTGGCTGCGCATCCGCCGCGAGACCCTGTCCGATGCGCACCCGGTCACGGCGGATCTCAACGAGGTGTTCTTCGCCGAGCCCGGCGCGCTCCGCATCACGGCGGCCGACCGGGCTGTCGCCCTGGTCACCACGACCGAGAAGGCCGGTGCGCACGAGCGCAAGGATCTCGCCGGCAAGCAGCCCGGTGAACTGGCCGGCGCCTTCAAAGCCGCCGGCGGCAAG
>JAKSBI010000796.1 GCA_022361215.1 Hyphomicrobiales bacterium
AGGGCGACGTGCAGGGCTCCGTGGAAGCCATCAACGCAGCGCTCAAGGGGATTGGCAACGAAGAAGTTCAGGCGTTGATCGTTCATTCCGGTGTCGGCGGCATCACAGAGTCGGACATCACCCTTGCCGCGGCCTCGAACGCCGCGGTGCTCGGCTTCAACGTGCGCGCCAATTCACAGGCGCGAAATGCGGCTGAGCAGGAAAACATCGAAATTCGCTATTACGCCGTCATTTACGACCTGGTCGACGACGTCAAGGCCGCCATGTCGGGCATGCTCGATCCGACGTTGCGCGAGCATTTCCTCGGCAACGCCGAAATCCTCGAGGTGTTCAATGTCTCGAAGGTCGGTCGCGTCGCCGGTTGCCGCGTGACCGAAGGCAAGGTCGAGCGCGGCGCAAGCGTGCGCCTGATCCGCGACGATGTCGTCATCCACGAAGGCAAGCTCAGCACGCTGAAGCGCTTCAAGGACGAGGTGAACGAAGTCCCCGGCGGCCAGGAGTGCGGCATGGGCTTCGAGAACTACCAGGACATCAAGGTTGGCGACGTCATCGAGTGCTTCCGCGTCAAGGAGATCGAGCGGACTTTGTAGGCTCGATCTCGCCGTCTCAACGGTCGCTGCGCGTGTGCGGCGGCCCGCAGGCTCCGATCCGACGATGCCCAGAGGCAAATCCACAAACGATCCGAGCCAGCGCCAGCTCCGCGTGAGCGAGGTGCTGCGCAAGGCGCTGTCCGAGATCCTGCTGCGCACGGAAGCCGCGGACCCGGAGCTCGACGGCGTTCCGATCACGGTGTCCGAGGTCCGGGTCAGCCCGGACCTGCGGAACGCCACCGCCTACGTGCTGCCGCTCGGCGGCGTCAACGAGGCGGCGGTGATCGCGGCCCTGCAGCGCAATCAGCGGTTCCTGCGGGGCGAGCTGGCGCGCCGGGTCACGCTGAAATACATTCCCGCCCTGAGCTTCGAGGCGGACGCCTCGTTCGAGGAGTCGGCGCGGGTCGATTCCCTTCTGCGTTCGCCGAAGGTGGCTCAGGATCTCGGCTGAGAGCGCGTTCGATGGGCAGGCGCAGCAAGGGCAGACCCGTGCATGGTTGGCTTGTTCTGGACAAGCCGCAGGGCCTGACGTCGACCAAGGCCGTCTCCATCGTCAAGCGCCTGGCGGACGCGGCCAAGGCGGGCCATGCGGGCACCCTCGACCCGCTGGCGACGGGCGTGCTGCCGATCGCCTTCGGCGAGGCGACGAAGACCGTGCCTTTCGTGGTCGACGGCACCAAGAGCTATCGCTTCACGGTCGCCTGGGGCAGCGAGACCACCACGGACGACGCCGAGGGCGAGGTGCTGGAGGAGAGCGCCGCGCGGCCCGGCCGCGCCGACGTGGAGGGCGCGCTGCCGGCCTTCACCGGCGAGATCCTGCAGGTGCCGCCGCACTATTCGGCCGTCAAGGTGGAAGGCCAGCGCGCCTACGACCTGGCGCGCGACGGCGAGGCGTTCGAGCTGAAGCCGCGGCCGGTGCTGATCGAGCGGCTGGCGCTGGTGGAGCACGACGCGGAGGGGAGCTCGGTGCTGGAGGCCGATTGCGGCAAGGGCACCTATGTGCGCGCGCTCGCCCGCGATCTCGGCCGCCGGCTCGGCTGCTTCGGGCATGTCAGCGTGCTGCGCCGCACCCGCGTCGGACCCTTCACGGATAGTCAAACGATTTCACTGGCTAAACTGCAGGAGATGAGCCATAGTGCCGCCGGCCGTGAGGCGGTTTTGGCCGCGCTCAAGCCCGTAGAGACCGCGCTGGACGACATCCCGGCGCTGGCCGTAAGCGGGTCGGACGCGGCCAGACTGAAACGGGGCCAGGCCGTTCTTATGCGTGGCCGCGACGCCCCCATCCTAGAAGGACCCGTCTATGCCATGTCGCGAGGTCTGCTCGTGGCACTCGGCGAAGTTCAGCATGGCGAGTTGCGACCCACGCGGGTCTTCAATTTGCAGGGCTGACGGTCGCGGGTTTCGCATTTACCAAGGAAAGACCGATGTCGATTACTGCTGAACGCAAACAATCACTCATTACGGAATATGGCACCAAGTCGGGTGACACCGGTTCGCCGGAGGTCCAAGTCGCGATTCTCACGGAGCGGATCGTCAACCTGACGGAGCATTTCAAGACCCACAAGAAGGATAACCATTCCAGACGGGGTCTTCTGAAGCTGGTCAGCCAGCGCCGTCGCCTTCTGGACTATGTCAAGGCGAAGGATCAGCAGCGCTACCAGGACCTGATCAAGCGCTTGGGCATCCGCCGCTAGCTCGACCCGTGCCGACCGGGCACGGAAACGATCAACGCCGGACAATCGCGCGCAGGAGGCCGGCCACCCGATGGGCGGGGGGTCGGAACACGGGGCCCGTAAGGCAAAGGGGCCCGAGAAAGCTGAGACGATAGGAATGTTCGATATTCAAACCGAAGAGATTGAATGGGGCGGCCGCACGCTGAAACTCGAGACCGGGAGGATCGCCCGCCAGGCCGACGGCGCCGTCGTCGTGCAGTACGGCGACACCAGCGTGCTCGCCACGGTGGTCTCGGAACACGAACCGAAACCGGGGCTGGACTTCTTCCCGCTCACCGTCAATTACCAGGAAAAGACCTACTCCGCCGGCAAGATTCCCGGCGGTTACTTTAAGCGCGAGGGCCGTCCCTCGGAGAAGGAGACGCTCACCTCGCGGCTCATCGACCGGCCGATCCGGCCGCTCTTCGTCGACGGCTACAAGTGCGACACGCAGGTGATCGTGACCGTGCTCAGCCACGACATGGAGAACGATCCCGACATCGTCGCCATGGTCGGGGTCTCGGCCGCGCTGACGCTCTCGGGCGTGCCCTTCATGGGGCCGATCGGAGCGGCGCGCGTCGGCTACATCGACGGCGAATACACGCTCAACCCCATGATCGACGAGATGCCCGAGAGCGCCCTCGACCTAGTCGTCGCCGGCACCGGCGATGCCGTTCTGATGGTCGAGTCCGAGGCCAAGGAGCTCTCCGAGGACGTCATGCTCGGTGCCGTCATGTTCGGCCACCAGTCCTTTCAGCCGGTGATCGACGCCATCATCCGGCTGGCGGAGCGGGCGGCCAAGGAGCCGCGGGAGTTCGCGCCGCCGGACATGTCGGAGCACCGGGAGAAGGTGCAGGCGCTGGCGGAGGCGGACCTGCGCGCGGCCTATCAGATCGCCGAAAAAATGCCGCGGCAGGAGCGCGTCGGCGAGGTCAAGGCCAAGGTCAAGGAAGACCTGCTTTCGGAGGACTCCGACGAGGCGGAAGGCCGCCTTGTCGGCGAGGCCTTCAAGTCGCTCGAGAAGGACATCGTGCGCGGCAGCATCCTCGACACCAGCCAGCGCATCGACGGGCGCAGCCTGGACACGGTGCGGCCGATCGTCTGCGAGGTGGGCGTGCTGCCCCGCACCCACGGCAGCGCGCTGTTCACCCGGGGCGAGACCCAGGCCCTGGTGGTCACGACGCTCGGCACCGGCGAGGACGAGCAATATGTCGACGCGCTGCAGGGCACCTACAAGGAGACCTTCCTGCTGCACTACAACTTCCCGCCCTATTCGGTGGGCGAGACGGGCCGCGTCGGCTTCACCGGGCGGCGCGAGATCGGCCACGGCAAGCTCGCCTGGCGGGCGGTCCGTCCGGTGCTGCCCGAGCACGAGCAGTTCCCCTACACGCTGCGGGTGGTCTCGGAGATCACGGAGTCGAACGGCTCGTCGTCCATGGCCACGGTCTGCGGCGCGTCGCTGGCCATGATGGACGCGGGCGTGCCGCTCACCCGCCCGGTCGCGGGCATCGCCATGGGCCTGATCAAGGAGGAAGACCGCTTCGCGGTGCTCTCCGACATTCTCGGCGACGAGGATCATCTGGGCGACATGGACTTCAAGGTCGCCGGCTCGGCCGACGGCATCACCTCGCTGCAGATGGACATCAAGATCACCGGCATCACCGAGGAGATCATGAGAGTGGCCTTGGCGCAGGCGCGCGACGGCCGCATGCATATTCTCGGCGAGATGAACAAGGCGATCGAGCAGGCGCGGCCCGAGCCCGGCGAGTATGCGCCGCGCATCGAGCGGATCGAGATCCCGGTCGACAAGATCCGCGAGGTCATCGGCACCGGCGGCTCAGTCATCCGCGGCATCGTCGACGAGACCGGCGCCAAGATCGACATCTCCGACGACGGCAGCGTGAAGATCGCGTCGGCCAACGCCGAGTCCATCCGGGCGGCGATGACCCGCATCAAGGAGATCGCCTCGGACCCGGAGGTCGGCGAGATCTATCAGGGCAAGGTCGTGAAGGTGGTCGACTTCGGCGCCTTCGTGAACTTCTTCGGCGCCCGGGACGGCCTCGTGCATATCTCCCAGCTTGCGCCGCAGCGCGTGCGCCAGGTGACCGACGTGATCAACGAGGGCGACATGGTCTACGTCAAGCTGGTCGGCATCGACGACCGGGGCAAGGTCCGGCTCTCCATGAAGGTCGTGGATCAGGAAACGGGCAAGGAGATCCCCGAAGAGGCCAAGGAGGAAGCGGCGGGCTGATCGCGCCGCGGCCTGCTCCGACTCTACAACGCATTTTCGGGCGGTCTCGCTAGCCGAGGCCGCCCATTGTCTTTCTGGAGTCGGGTGCGAGCCTGCTGGCCTACTGCGCGGCCTCGCGCGGCGTTTCGCTCTCGTTATTCTCCCCCTCGTCCATGGTCTTCAGATCGTCGAGGGTCGGCATGGAGACGACGTTGTAGCCGCAGTCGGCGAAGTGCACCTCGCCGGTGACGGCGCCCGAGAGGTCCGAGAGCAGGTAGAGCGCGGCGCCGCCCACCTCGTCGAGCACGGGCGTGCGCTTCATGGGCGAATGCTGCCGCTGATAGTTGAACAGCACCCGCGCGTCCGAGATGCCGGCGCCGGCCAGCGTGCGCATCGGCCCCGGCGAGAGCGCGTTGACGCGAATGCCCTGCGGGCCGAAATCGGCCGCCAGGTAGCGCACGCTCGCCTCCAGCGCGGCCTTGGCCACGCCCATGACGTTGTAGCAGGGCACCACGCGGGTCGAGCCGCCATAGCTCAGCGTCAGCAGGCTGCCGCCGTTGGGCATCAGGTCGGCCGCCCGCTTGCAGACCTCCGTGAAGGAGAAGCAGGAGATCACCATGGTGTGGACGAAGTTCTCGCGGCTGGTCTCCGCGTAGCGGCCCTTGAGCTCGTTGCGGTCGGAGAAGGCCAGCGCATGCACCACGAAGTCGAGCGAGCCCCAGGTCTTGGCGATCTCCTCGAAGACGGTGTCGACGCTCGCCAGGTCCTCGACGTCGCAGGAGACGATGATCGGCGATCCCACCGATTCCGCCAGCGGGATGGCGCGCCGCCCGAACGACTCGCCCTGATAGGTGAAGGCCAGCTCCGCGCCCTGTCCCGCCAGTACGCGGGCGATGCCCCAAGCGAGCGAGCGGTCGTTGGCGACGCCCATGACCAGGCCTCGCTTGCCCGCCATCAGCGGACCGGGTGTAGCAACGTCATTGGTTGTCATGATCGAGACTCGACTTCACCGTTTCACACTATGCCCCTCGGGGCTCAAGCGTCGTAGCGTTTGAAGACCAGCGTGGCGTTGGTTCCCCCGAAGCCGAAGCTGTTCGACATGACGCAGTTCAGCTCGGCATCGTCCTGCCGCTCCGTGACGATCGGCATGTCCGCGAAGTCCGGGTCCATCTCCTCGATGTTCGCCGATTCGCAGATAAAGCCGTTGTTCATCATCAGAAGCGCGTAAATCGATTCCTGCACGCCCGCGGCGCCGAGCGAATGGCCGGTCAGCGACTTGGTGGCGCTGATCGGCGGCACGTCGTCGCCGAACACCTCGCGGATGGCCTCGATCTCGCGGATATCGCCGACGGGCGTCGAGGTGGCATGGGGGTTGATGTAGTCGACGCCGCAGTCGAGCCCGTCCATGGCGAGGCGCATGCAGCGCACGGCGCCCTCGCCCGAGGGCTGCACCATGTCGTAGCCGTCCGACGTGGCGCCGTAGCCCGCGACCTCGGCGTAGATCCTGGCGCCGCGCGCCTTGGCGTGCTCCAGCTCCTCCAGGACCACGGTGCCGGCGCCGCCGGCGATGACGAAGCCGTCGCGATTGACGTCATAGGCGCGGCTGGCGGTCTCGGGCGTGTCGTTGAACTTGGACGACATGGCGTTCATGGCGTCGAACAGCACCGACAGCGTCCAGTCCAGCTCCTCCCCGCCGCCGGCGAAGACGATGTCCTGCTTGCCCCATTGGATCAGCTCGGCGCCGTTGCCGATGCAGTGCGCCGAGGTCGAGCAGGCGGACGAGATCGAGTAGTTGACGCCCTTGATGTGGAAGGGCGTCGCCAGCGTCGCCGAGTTGGTGCTCGACATGGATTTGGGCACCTCGAACGGCCCGACCTTCTTCGGCCCCTTCGAGCGCGTGGTGTCGGCAGCCTTCACGATGGCCTTCGTCGAGGGGCCGCCCGAGCCCATGACCAGGCCCGTGCGCTCGTTGGAGACGTCGCTCTCCTCGAGCCCCGCATCGCGGATGGCCTGTTCCATGGAGATATAGTTCCAGGCCGCGCCGGCGCCGGTGAAGCGCCGCACCTTGCGGTCGAGAACCTCTTCCCAGTCCAGGCTCGGCGCGCCATGGACCTGGCAGCGGAAGCCGAGCTCCACATAATCGTCCGCGCGCACGATGCCCGATTTCACCTCCCTGAGCGAGGCGAGCACCTCCTGGGCGGTGTTGCCGATCGAGGACACGATGCCCATGCCGGTCACCACGACACGTCTCATACGGTTTTCCTTGCTACCCCTTGGTCACCACACCGGCCGGCACCATCACGCTGCGCGACAGGATGTCAAGCGCCGGCCGGTTCCTGGAACAATCCGACGCGCAGGTCCTTGGCGGTGTAAATCGTCTCGCCGTCCGCCTTCAGGACGCCGTCCCCGATCCCGAGCGTGAACTTGCGGCGGATGATCTTCTTCAGCTCCACCACATATTCGAGCTTGCTCACCTTCGGCTCGACCATCCCTGAGAACTTCACCTCGCCGACGCTCAAGGCCCGGCCCCGTCCCGGCGCGCCGGTCCAGCCCAGGAAGAACCCGAGCATCTGCCACAGCGCGTCCAGGCCCAGGCATCCGGGCATGACCGGATCGCCCTTGAAATGACATGGGAAGAACCAGAGGTCCGGGCGAATCTGAAGCTCGGCGACGATCCTGCCGAGGCCGTGCTCGCCGCCGTCCTCGGTGATGTGCGAGATGCGATCGAACATCAGCATCGGCGGCAGCGGCAACTGGGCGTTGCCGTTGCCGAACAGCTCGCCGCGGGCGCAGGCCAGCAAGTCTTCGTAATCGAAACTCGAAGGGCGTTCCGACATATCTTGTCTGTTCCGTCTGGTTCGCGCTTTCATCAACGCCTATTGTCCGTTTCCTAGCACACTCGGCTGCTCTTTAAAAAGGCTGCCGATTTTCATTCGCCGGGCGGCCCGCTGCCGTCCGGGTTTTAAGCGGCGCCCGTGGCCAACCGTCGTCATGCCCGGACCTGATCCGGGCATCCATTTCACTGGCCTGTCGGCAAATTCGAGAGGAAACGGCAGGGAGTGCCGGGTCAAGCCCGGCAATGACGACGGTTAGGTCCGGGCCGCTCTCAAATCCCGGACACCACTGGGCCTGCGTCGGGATGACGCCGAACAGGACGACAGGGGGCCGACCCCTATTTCTTTCCTTCGGTGGCGTCGATTACCTTAGTGATGGCGGCAAGTTGCGATGCGCCGCCGGACTCCTTATACTCTGCGTGCGATCGTCGCAGCTGCGAAGAGAAAGAACGATGGTGACAGGATCGAAGAGCGCGCATGAGGTGCGCGTGATGCTCCGGGACGCGGGGCTTCGGCCGACGCGTCAGCGCATGGCGCTGGCCGAGCTGCTGTTCGCCAAGGGCGACCGCCACGTCACGGCCGAGGCGCTCCACGAGGAGGCGCTGATGCATGCCGTGCCGGTGTCGCTGGCGACGGTCTACAACACCCTGCATCAGTTCACCGAGGTCGGGCTTCTGCGCGAAGTGGCGGTGGAAGGCGCGAAGACCTATTTCGACACCAACACCTCCAACCATTGCCATTTCTTCTGCGAGGGCGACGGCAAGCTCGTCGATATCCCGGACGATTCG
>JAKSBI010000669.1 GCA_022361215.1 Hyphomicrobiales bacterium
CCACGTGCTCTATCCCGGCCTGCCGGACCATCCCGGCCACGACATCGCGAAGCGGCAGATGCAGGGCGGGTTCGGCGGCATGCTGTCGCTGCGGGTGGCGGGCGGCGGCGACGCGGCGATCGCGGCCGCGGCCAAGGTCGGGATCTGGAAGCGGGCGACGTCGCTCGGCGGCGTCGAAAGCCTGATCGAGCACCGCGCCTCGATCGAGGGCGCCGACACGCTGGTGCCGGACGACCTGCTGCGGCTGTCGGTCGGCATCGAGGATCCGGCCGACCTGATCGCAGACCTGGAGCAGGCCTTGGCCTGAATTCGCGGCCGCCAGGCGGCCGTCACAAAACTTTCGCCGGCTTGTCCTAGCGTTCGGCGCATCGTTGAACGATTCGACCGAGCTTCAGGTGGGCGTGAAGACAGCCTTGCGGCCGCTGCGGCGCAAATACGCGGACCGGCGGCGCGCCAAACGCGACGCGCCACGGGTGTCATACGCCAATCCGGACGATCCGGCGCTCCGGCGGCTGCTGATCCACGCCATCGAGCAGGTGACCGGTCAGCCCCGGCTGACGCGGCTTTACCGCGAATATCGGCGGGAAGGGGAGCCCGCCGAGGACTTCTGGCGCGCCGCCGTCGGCAAGCTGCGCCTGAACGTGCTGTATGACGCCAAGCGGCTGGCGGCCATACCGCGACAGGGCCCATTGGTCATCATCGCCAACCACCCCTATGGCGTGCTGGACGGCATCGTGATCGGCTACCTGACCTCGCTGATCCGACCGCAATTCAAGCTGCTGGCCCACAGCGTCCTCTACCGGGCACCGGAACTGCAGTCGTTCGTGCTGCCCATCGACTTCACCGACAGCAAGGCGGCGGTCCGGACCAATATCGACTCGCGCCGTCAGGCGTCCGAGGAGCTGGCCGAGGGCGGCGCCGTGGTGGTCTTTCCGGCGGGCGGCGTCTCGACCTCGAAGACGCTGTTCGGCCCGGCGGTCGATCTGGAATGGAAGCCGTTCGCGGCCAAGCTGATCACCCAATCGCAGGCGACCGTGGTGCCGGTGTTCTTCGAGGGCCAGAACAGCCGGCTTTTCCAGGTCGCGAGCCACATCAGCGGTGCCCTGCGCGAAGGTCTGCTGATCAAGGAGGTGGCCAGCCGGATCGGCGCCGACGTCCGGCTGCGCATCGGCGCGCCGATTCCCTACGACGCACTGGCGCATCTGCGCGACCGCCAGCCGCTGGTCGATCACCTGCGCGCCGCCACGATGGACCTGGGCCGGCGGCCGGGGGCCGCGAACCTGGCCTGATCCGCCGCCCGAACGGTCCGTCACCGCGGTAGTGTCCGCCGGGTCGAGGCGATATGCTGCGGCGGCCGAGGGGCGCGACGCCGGGCGGCACGACAGCCGAGGCCATAACCATAGAGGGGACGTGAAATGATCGAATGCTATACCTGGAAGACGTCGAACGGCCGCAAGGCGACGATCATGCTGGAGGAGTGTGGGCTCGACTACAACCTGCACCCGATCGACATCTCCAAGGACGATCAGTTCAC
>JAKSBI010000836.1 GCA_022361215.1 Hyphomicrobiales bacterium
AGCCAGCCCCCGCCATCGTCGAACTGCGTGTTCAGCGTCAGCGTCATGGTGAACTCTCCGGGCTTGGAGACCAGCTTTGGCAGCTCCTTGCCCTTCGTGAAGAACAGTATCGTGCCCGAATAGTTGCCGCGGCCGGCAATCGACAGGGGTGCAAACGGTGTTTTCGGACGTTGCTTGGTGATTTGCAACCCGCCCGTGGCGGTGCGCTGCATGCGCGATTTGAGGAAATAGCCGCTTTCGACGAAATAGGCGCTGTAGAAGATCTTGCCGTCGGGCCGGTCGGAAGAGCTCGCCGTCAGGTCCATGGAGAGCACGGTCCCGTCCCGGGCGCCGCGATTGGCGATCGTCACCGGCACGGCCAGGACCTCGCCGCCGCCTTCCCAGGTGTAGTGGATCACCGGCGGCACGTAGACCGACAGCTCGGGCTGGCGCAGCACGGTCTCGTAGAGGCTGATGGCGGAGAAAGCCAGTGCGAATACCGAAACGAGGGCCGCGCTTGCGCCGCTGCGCGACCGCCGGATAATCTCGGGTGCTTCCTTCGTGATGTCGCCGCGACCGGCTTTGCGAGAAATGACACTCATAGATCGGTACCCCGTTGACGCTGATACTCTCGATGGCGGCATAGGAACGCGGTCAATGCGGCGCCGATAAGACAGCAGAAACCGAAAGCCCTGATTGGGGCCTGCAAGGCTGGAAAAGGAGAGCGGGCGGCCCCTATCGCGCCGGTGCGGTCTCACTCGACCGGATAGGGTCCCTCGGCGAAGGTCTCTGCATGATAGCCCTTTGCGCCGACCGCGCGGGCCAGCGCGCTGCCGGGTGCCTCGCCGGCTTTCAATTGCTCGATGACATGGGCGAAATCGTATTTGGGCTGCCAGCCGAGCTCAGCCCTGGCCTTCCGGTTCACATAGACCCGGTCGATGCTGGGGAACAGGCGCCAGCCACGGCGCCGGTACTCCGCTGCGTATGCGGGCACCCGCCGGCTCGCGACGGCGGCGGCATCCTCGCGCAACTCGGCGAGGTCGGCCGGCTGGAACGGCGACGTCGCGCTGACGATGTAGCGGCCGAAGCCGATCCGCGGCGCGCGCTCCATCGCCTTCAGGTGGGCGCTCACGGCGTCTTCCAGATCGACCCGGCGGAACAGGAACTCGTTGGCCTTGGCATTGTCGTCCTCGTAGCCGACGCGCAGCTCCTTGCTGTCGTCCTCTTCGGGAAAGAACCGGGAGGTGCGCAGCACGACACAGGGCAACCCCATTCGCCGCTGGAACAAATGGCAGAGGTCCTCCGCCGCAGTCTTGGTGACGCCGTAGATGTTCTTGGGGATCGGGGGGACGTCCTCCGTGACCCATGCGGCCGGAGCCCCCTCCGCCGGCACCAGCGCGGCGCCGAACGCACTGGTCGTGCTCGTGAAGACGAAGCTCCCGACCCCGGCCGCGCTCGCCTCTTCCAGGAGGTTGAGGGTGCCGGTGACGTTGGTGTCGACGAAGTCCTGGCGGCGATGGGTTGCGACATGCGGCTTGTGCAGCGTCGCCGTGTGGAGGACCGCGTCGACTCCGGCCATGCAGCGCCCGACAAAGCCCCGATCGACGATCGAGCCAACCGCGTGGGTGAACGGCGACGGCAGGATGTCGACGCCGATGGTGTCGTGGCCGGTACCGGCCAAGGTGTGCATCAGGGCCTCACCGAGATGCCCTGCACTCCCCGTCACCAGTATTCTCATTGCTCGCAGCCTCGGCGTGTCTATGTCGGTCACCCGGGCCGCATGGAGTATCAGGGCGTGCCGAAAGTCCGCAATGGCCAGTTGCGGTTTTCCAGTCCTCAGGGTCTGTTGAGATCCACTTTGCGGTGCCGGCGACCGGCACCGCGTGGCATCAAGAAAACGGATTCTGCCTTGCTAACGCCGCGATACTCACCCATATAGCGGGCTCCGGTGCGCCAGAACATTGGATGAGCGCACCCTCGGACGATCGGATAAGACGACCTGGCCCGATGGGCACGACAACCTTTCCCGACATCTGAGAGACGAATGAGCCGCCCTTAGCGGTGTCTCGGCACTGTCTGGCCGATCCAATGATACCAACGGGAAAGGAACACCCCATGCCTATGAACGGCACCGTAAAATTCTTCAATCACTCCCGCGGCTTCGGCTTCATCGCGCCTGACGACGGCGGCAAGGACGTCTTCGTCCATGTCACGGCGCTCGAGCGCTCGGGCCTGCCGGCTCTCGACGAGGGCGAGAAGGTCACCTTCGAGGTGGAGGACGACCCGCGCGGCCGCGGCAAGCAGGCGACGAACATCCAGCTCGCCTCCTAGCGATTTCGCAGCTCACGCAAGCAGCGCACGCCGCCGGGCTCAGCCCGGCGGCGTTCTTTTTATGGACAAGGACGCGCGCCCATCGCACACAGTGGGTGTTCGAGCCGTCAAAACGGTTGCAGCAAAAGTCGAACAGCGCTCCGGCACATGAAGAAACACCACGCGAACGAACCAGGGCTTGCCCCCGACACGCCGCCCGTCGTCGAGCATGACGACATCCTCTATCCCTCCGCCATCCCGTTCGTTCTGATGCACGTGGCGTGCTTTGCCGCCTTTTGGACCGGCATCACGCTCGAAGCCGTCGGGATCTGCCTGGCACTCTACTGGCTGCGCATCTTCGCGATCGGCGCGGGCTACCACCGCTACTTCTCCCATCGCGCCTACAAGACCAGCCGCGCCTTCCAGCTCATGCTCGCCGTGATGTCCCAGAGCACCGCGCAAAAGAGCGTGTTGTGGTGGGCCTCCAAGCACCGTCACCATCATCGGCACTCGGACACGGCCCAGGACGTCCACTCGCCGCGCCACAAGGGCTTCCTCTACAGCCATTTGGGCTGGATCTTCGCGCGCAAGCACGACACGGCCGACCTGACGACGATCGCGGATTTCGCGCGCTATCCGGAATTGATGTGGCTGCACCGATACGAGCTGGTGCCCGCGGTCCTGCTGGCCGGACTGTGCTTTGCGGTCGCCGGCTGGCCGGGCCTGATCGTCGGCTTCTGCTGGAGCACGGTCCTGGTCTATCACGCCACCTTCTGCATCAACTCGCTGGCGCATGTGCTCGGGCGCCAGCGATATGTGACCGGCGACGACTCCCGCAACAACTGGCTGCTGGCGATCTTCACCATGGGCGAAGGCTGGCACAACAACCACCACGCCTATCAGAGCAGCGTCCGACAGGGTTTCAGGTGGTGGGAGATCGATATGACCTTCTATGTGCTGAAGGCGCTGTCATGGGTCGGTATCGTCTGGGATCTGAAGTCGCCGCCAAAGGCAGTGCAGCGCAACGAGCAGCGGCTCGGGTCGCGTGTCATCGACCGTGCGGCCGCCCAGCTTGCGGGCAGCTTCAACCTGGATCACATCGTCGCGTCCATCACCTCGGGGACCACCGGTCCCGGCCTCCGCGACCTCCAGGAGCGGCTCGCCGATGCCCAGCATCGCGCGGAAGACGCGCTCGCCAGCCTCAATCTGCCTCACCTGCCGACCCGTCACGACATCCTGGCCCGGGCCAGACAGATGTTTCCCGAGACGCCGTCGATGGACGATATCGTCAATCGCGGTCACGCCGTCATTCTGGACACCATCGGCGCGCGGCTGACCGCCATACCGCTCACAAGCCTCGCCGATGGCGCCTCGCAGGTCCAGCCGGTCCAGACCGGGAGATGACGCTCGTCCCTAGCCCGCCTCGATGCCGCAGTCTTCGGCTTGCCGCGCCAACCAGCGGCGTATCGGGTCGCAGCCTGTGCCGGATAGCGCATCGCGTCCCCAATCGCCGCCGACTAGCGAAATTGTTACTGCTCCCGGCCAGCAGCTTATGATATCGACGCCTCTCGATTGAAGCGACGATGACTTCGCCGAGGCTGTAAGCTCGCACAGCCCGCGTCGACGCCGAGCTAACCGGTCCTTGTGGCATGACGACGTCCACCCAGGCGGTTTGGCGGCCGACCGATAGGACGGAGCGATTTTCATGACTTTCAGACTTTCGACAGCGGCCGCCGCCGCGCGGCTGTTCCGGACCGGCCGCGTCGCGTTGCTGGGCCTTCTTGCGCTTGCATCCGCAGCACA
>JAKSBI010000630.1 GCA_022361215.1 Hyphomicrobiales bacterium
CTTCCGGCTGCGCAACGCCATCGCCGGGCTGGCGCGGCCGGC
This sequence comes from Hyphomicrobiales bacterium, assembly GCA_022361215.1. Taxonomy (GTDB): domain Bacteria; phylum Pseudomonadota; class Alphaproteobacteria; order Rhizobiales; family Methyloligellaceae; genus JAKSBI01. The sequence continues at coordinate 43 of JAKSBI010000630.1, forward strand.
CCCGGACGTGGTGGGTGCCTCCTTCGACTACATCATGGTCGATTGCCCGCCGTCCCTGAACATTCTCACGATCAACGCGCTGGCCGCGGCGGACGCCGTGCTGGTGCCGGTGCAGTGCGAGTACTTCGCCATGCAGGGCATCGTGCAGCTCAAGAAGACCATCGACCAGGTCCGGGCCGAGCTCAATCCGGATCTTGATATCCAGGGCGTCGTGCTAACCATGTACGACAAGCGCAACAACCTGGCCAACGAGGTCGTGCACGAGGTGAAGAACTTCTTCGGGGAGAAGGTCTACACGACGGTGATCCCCCGCAACGTGCGGGTGGCCGAGGCGCCGTCCTATGGCCGGCCGATCCTGATGTACGATCTGAAATGCGCCGGCAGCGAGGCCTACATCCAGCTCGCCTCGGAGATGATCGATCGCGAGCGGAACCGGGCCGTGGCATGAGGCCGGCGCGGCGTATGGGCCCGGATCGGGCCGTTTCGGTACGGACGTCAAGAAAGCGGTAACCTTAATGTCGGCGGCAGCAGCACAGAAGAACAGGTTGGGCCGGGGGCTCGCCTCCCTGATCGGGGATCTCGAGACGACCCAGGACCCGGCCGGGGTCGAGACCGGCCATCAGACCGTCTCCATCGACGCCATCCGGCCGAGCCCCTACAACCCGCGCCAGACCTTCCCGGAGACGGAGCTGGAGGAGCTGGCCGGCTCGATCCGCGAGAAGGGCCTGGTGCAGCCGATCATCCTGCGCCCCGTCGAGGGCGCCGAGGCGGCCTACGAGATCGTCGCCGGCGAGCGGCGCTGGCGGGCCGCGCAGCGGGCGGCGCTGCACGAGGTGCCGGCCATCGTCCGCACCCTCTCGGACCAGGAGGCGCTGGAGCTCGCCATCATCGAGAACGTGCAGCGGTCCGACCTCAACGCCATCGAGGAGGCGCTGGGCTACCGGCAGCTCATCACCAGCTTCAAGTACAAGCAGGAGGAGCTGGCCACCGTGCTCGGCAAGAGCCGCAGCCATCTGGCCAACATGCTGCGCCTCCTGAAGCTGCCCGAGGCCGTCCAGGAGTTCGTGCGCAGCGGCCGGCTCAGCGCCGGTCACGCCCGCGCACTGGTCGGCCGCTCCGACGCGGAGGCGGTGGCGCGGGAGATCGTCGAGCGCGGCCTCAACGTGCGCGATGTCGAGGCCCTGGTGCAGGAGCGGGACGACGGCAAGGCGAAGACGAAGAAGAAGGCCCCGCTCAAGGACGCCGACACGCGCGCGGCCGAAGCGGAGCTCTCCGACGCTCTCGGCCTCGCCGTGTCGCTGAAGAGCGGCAAGGGCGAGACCGGCGAGCTGCGCATCCGCTACAGCTCCTTCGAGCAGCTCGAAGATGTTCGGCACCGGCTGCTGAGAGTCGGAAAAAGATAGAATTATCAAATATTTATACTGGATCTGCCCTCCTTGTAAGAACGTTTCCACCTCTCTCCCGTCATTCCCGCTTTCGCGCAGTAGCGTCCGGGATTTGAGCGTAGCCCGGCCCCAACCATGGTCATTGCCGGGCTTGACCCGGCAATCCATCCCGTTTCCTCTCGAATTTGCCGAGAGGCCAATGGAATGGAGGCCCGGATCCCGTCCGGGGATGACGAAAAGCGAGGGCGCGGTAGTCCACGCGAAAGGCTGTCCAGGCGCACAGCTTCAGGCCAGAAACCAAGGCCGTCGCGGTCATGCAGATCGACATGCCCCGAAAAGCCCGGACGCTACTGCGCGAAAGCGGGAATGACGGAGGAAGGTGGCGCAGGCAATTCGGGTCCGGCCCCGGAAAGCCTCAACCCCCCCGGCTC
>JAKSBI010000167.1 GCA_022361215.1 Hyphomicrobiales bacterium
CCGGTGATCTCGGTCACCGTGACCTCGGCATGGAACTTGAGGACCTGCCCGTCCAGGGGTTCGAGACTCAGATGGTTCGGACGGAAGCCGGCCATGTAACGATCGTCGGGAAGTTCGAGCAGGTCGCCGAAGGCGCGCGCGCGCTGCCCTTCCCCGAACAACAGTTGCTCGCCCTCCTTGACGACGTTCACGATGTTCATCGGCGGATCCGAAAAGACCTGCGCGGTGGTCGCGTTGACGGGTTCGCGATAGACCTCCAAGGTCGGACCGAATTGCGTCACCCGGCCTTCCCACATCGCGGCGGTGTTACCGCCCAGCAGCAAGGCCTCCGACGGCTCCGTGGTCGCGTAGACGAAAATGGCGCCGGACTCGGTGAACAAACGCGGGATCTCGACCCGCAGCTCCTCGCGCAGCTTGTAGTCCAGGTTCGCCAGCGGCTCGTCGAGCAACACCAGGTCCGCGCCCTTGACCAGGGCGCGCGCAAGAGCGCAGCGCTGTTGTTGCCCGCCGGAGAGTTCGAGCGGTTTGCGTTCGAGCATGGCATCGAGTTTCATCAGTTCCGCGATCTCGCGGACCTTGCGGTCGATACTGGCCTTGTCGAGTCCCTGCAGCCGCAACGGCGACGCGATGTTCTCGTAGACGCTCATCGACGGATAGTTGATGAACTGCTGATAGACCATGGCGACGTTGCGTTCCTGCACCGGCACACCGGTCATGTCCTTGCCGTTCCAAACCACCCTTCCGCTCGTCGGCCTGTCGAGCCCCGCCATCAGGCGCATCAGGCTGGTCTTGCCGGAAAGCGTCGGCCCCAGCAGGACGTTGAGGGAGCCGCGTTCGAGGGTGAGGGAGACGGATTCGATATGCGTCTCGGGCCCGACAACCTTGCTGACGCTCCTCAACTCCAGCGACATGAACGGCGACCCCGGCAATCAGGCTGGTCTTACGACCGATATGTAACAACGTGCATGCTCGATTTGCCAAGTGGAGTCCGCGCGAGACGGCGCGTCATTAGTCTAAAGCAGTATGTTTTGGGCGACGAACCGCTGGAGTATCCCGCTGGAAGACAGATACGGGGGACCCGACTATTCGTCGTCGTCTGCCTCAGAGCGCAGCAGCGGAAGAATAAAGTCGCCGATCAACCACGCACTGCCGCCGGCGATCAGCGTCGCGGCCATAAAAGCCACATTCCAATGAAATTTCTCGGCGACGAACATCGGAATGAACAGCATGTAGGCGCCAAAGCCCAAAATGGCGCATGCGCCAATGAAAGAAACGACACGCCGCATATCTGACCCCTGCTTCTGAGCATAGTGCTAACCGAGCGTCGGGCCACGCGCACTGGTTCGAGTTTCTGTCAGGCAAAGCCGCGGGAGACGTGCCTCCCGCGGCTTTGTCCCCCCTTTCAATACGTCTTCGCCGCCTCCGCAGGCCCCTCGCCGCGCGCCTCCTTCACGGCCGCCGTGGCTGCGTTGGCCATCAGGCGGACGTCGTTCAGGATGGTGCAGAACTGGAAGCCTTCCTCGAAGCGCCTGCGTGTGGTCTTGGCGCTGTCGGTGTGCACGCCGGCGAAGCGGCCCTTGGCCTTGGTCGCGTCGCAGATGGTCTGCATGGCGGCGAGCACCTCGGCGTCCTCGGGCGCGAGCGTCGGCGGCTTGCCGAGGCTGAGCGAGAGGTCGGAGGGGCCGATATAGACGCCGTCCAGGCCCTCGACCGCGAGAATCTCGTCGAGATTGTCGAGGGCGGTGCGCGTCTCGACCATGGCGAAGAGCAGCACCTCGTCGTTGGCGTGCTGGTGATAGTCGGGTCCGCCGTAGAGCGAGGCGCGCGCGGGGCCGAAGCTGCGCGCGCCCATGGGCGGATAGCGGCAGGCGGCGACGTAGCGCTCGGCCTCCTCGCGGGTGTTGATCATGGGACAGACGATGCCGTAGGCACCGGCATCCAGCAGCTTCATCATGATGCCCGGCTCGTTCCAAGGCACCCGCGCCATGGGCGTCACGTCGGTGGTGGAGAGGGCCTGCAGCATGCCGACCGCCGCCTGATAGTCGACCAGCCCGTGCTGCATGTCGATGGTGATGCTGTCGAAGCCGCAATGGGCCATCGTCTCGGCGGAAACCGCGCTTGGAATGGCCAGCCAGCCGTTCACCACCTGCTTGCCGTCGGCCAAACTCTTACGCACTGCATTGGGTCTCATGTCCCTCTCCTTTGGTGCATCTCGTCCTCCCGTCTTTGGTCGCGATCACATGCTCTTAGCGCAGAATTCGCACGCTTTGCCAGAGACCTATCGAAGCCCTCACGTGCCGCGAGAATCATGCTAATGTGCGGCATGTGTTCAACAACCGAAAGGAGGTGATCCAATGTCTAGTGGGATTCTCGTGCCGATACGCCGGTCTGGGAGTGTGAGCCGGATGTTGGAGCAGCCTCTGGCATCAAGCTGACGCACCGGGATCTTGGATCCGGGCTGTTGTATCAGCCGATCTCACGGGGGCCGCGCAAGCGGCCCTCTCTCGTTTTGGCCTCCGACTACCCCAAAACCTTTTCAAACACCCCCTGCACGAAACCGATCCGGTCCTCCATCAGGCATTGGCTGGAGTTGGCGCGCTTTAGGGTGGTGTCCGGGCCAAGCACGAGGTGAATGTCGACCTCAGGCGGCGTTTCCGGCTTCGGCTTCTCGCCCTGGCGGCGCGTCCAGTCGCGTTGCGCCTCGCTGATGTCGCGCCATAGCACTTCCTTGAAGCCCGCGTCGAGGACGGCTGCCCTGAGCGCTCCCGCCGGCACGAGATGGCTGTGGCCTGCCTCGCTCGCCCAGGGGACGGGCAGGATCAGCGGGCCGCCCGGCCCTTCCACGATGTCCTGAAAGACAAGGCGGCCGCCGGGTTTGAGCACCCGGTGGATCTCGCCGTAGAGCCGCGGCTTGTCGGCGATGTTCATCTGCATCTGCACGGTCCAGGCGCGGTCGAAGCGACCGCCGTCGAACGGCATCTCCAGGGCGCTGCCGGTCTCGAAGCGGACACGGTCGGCGAGCCCGACGAGCTCGGTCAGCGCGTTGGCCGCCGCCGAGAAGACCGGGGTCAGGTCGATGCCGGTCACGCGGCAGCCGAAGGTCTGAGCCAGATAGCGCGCCGGGCCGCCGACGCCGCTGCCCACGTCGACCACCTCCATCTCGGGCGCAAAGGTGGTCAGCGATGCAACCTCCTCCGTCGCCTTCCGGCCCCGCGTGTGCACCTCGTCCGCCGGCGCCAGGTCGTCGATGGTCAGCGCGTCCAGGTCCTTGCCCGCGCGCTGGAGCGCAGCCCGGATGGCGCCGGCGATATCGTCCTGGTCGTAGTGGCCGGCGACCGCTTGCGTGTGTGTTTCCATGAAGAGCTCCCCTTGGTACCCGCGCCACTCTGACCGGGGCCGACCGCCGGATCAATGGCCGGCGTCGCCCGGCCTCGCCATGCTGCCATGCACATCCCGCATGACAGATGCGTCGTGCCCGCGCATCCATTGCCCCTGGGCCGGCAATCGGGGCATAACCGCCATCGGGACGGCGCAACAGCGGGAGACATCTTTCATGGGCGACTGGGACGCTTCGCAATATCTCAAGTTCGAGGACGAGCGCACACGGCCCGCCGCAGATCTGCTGGCGCGCGTGCCGCTCGATGATCCCAAGCTGGTCGTGGATCTCGGCTGCGGGCCGGGGAACAGCACGGAGCTTCTGGCGCGCCGCTTCCCGCAGGCGCAAGTGACCGGCCTCGACAAGTCGCCCGACATGATCGCGAAGGCCCGCGCACGGCTGCCGGAGATCCGGTTCGAGGAGGCGGATGCGGGAACGTGGGCGCCGGCGGCGCCCGTCGACCTGCTCTACTCGAACGCGGCGCTGCACTGGCTGCCGGACCACGAGGCGCTGTTTACGAAGCTGGCCGCCAGCCTCGCGCCCGGCGGCTGCCTGGCCATGCAGATGCCGGACACGCTCGGCGAGGATGTGCATGTGCTTGCCCGCGAGGTCGCCGCCAGCGGCCCCTGGGCCGACAAGCTTGCCGCCACCGCCGAGGCGCGCGCCACGATTGCGTCCTTCGAGGACACCTACGCCTGGCTCTGCACCGAATGCCGGCACGTCGACATCTGGCAGACGATCTACGTGCATCCGCTCGATGGCGCCGAGGCCATTGTCGCATGGATCAAGAGCACCGGCCTGCGTCCCTTCCTCGACCCGCTCGACGCCGACGAGCAGGCCGAGTTCCTGAGGCACTATACGGCGCGGATCGCCGACGCCTATCCGCGCCAGCCGGACGGCAAGGCGCTGCTGCGGTTTCCCCGCCGCTTTATCGTGGCCATTCGGTAGCCACGGGGACTAAATTGCACACAACCCAGATTGATTGGCATTCTTATGCTATTATTTTCTCTATGAGAGGCATGAATTTCTAATTTTTGAAGATATTTTAGGAAACCAGGGAAGGATTTCCACCTGAGCTGCGCTACCGTCCGCTCCCATCGCAGCATGGGAGCGGACGGTATGATACGGCTTTTCAGCGCACACCCGAACTCGGTCGGCGAGACCTATCTCCAGCACATGGGCTCTGCCCTTACCTTTGCCGGGAAGCTGATGGCGGCGACGCTGTGCTGCCTGGTGCACGCCGTTCTGCCCTTCCTGTTCGTGAAGACCGGCAGCCGCATCGTCTCGGAGCTGCACGACCGCATGGTCGCCAATCGGGTCCGGGACGACCGCGCGGCGTCTACCTGAACAGATACCGGCGCAGCACCGCGTCGATGGCGTCATGCCCGGTCGGGAACGCCGCCTCCTTGCACGACGCGCCCGCCTCGAGCAGCAGCGCCACGCAGTCCCCGTGACGGCCTGTCGAGGTGAGAGGCCAGGGCTCTCTGACACCATGGAACGCCCAGCCGAGCGGCGGGCCGCCGAAATCCCGGCATAGCGCCTCGACCGGCGGGTCATACTCCAGAACCACCTGCATCATCTCCGGATTGCCGTGATAGGCCGCCCAGTGCAGCGGCGTTGCGCCGTGCTGCGAGGTCGCCGTGACCGGGAAGCCGCGCGCCAGCATGGCCCGCACAATTTCGGTCAAGTTGGTGCGCGCGGCATCGGCGACATGACGCCAGGTCTCGTCATCCGCACCGCTGACGAGGTCCGGCTGCTCGGCGAGGCAGGCATCGGCCGTGGCGAGATCGCCGGTCCAGAGCGCATCCAGAAAGAGCTGGCGCCGGCCGGCGTGCGCGCGCAGCAGATCGAGCACCGCGCCGTGACCGAACTTGCGCGCGACGTCGAAGGCCGAGGCGTAGAAGCCAAGAGTCCATTGATAAATGTGGCCGCCGTTCTCGGCCGTATCGATCATCGGGAACCATTCCTGGCTGACGCGCATGTCGATCGATTTCGGGTCTTCGTCGAGAAACCTGCGGACAAGACCGACATCCCCGACTGCGGCCGCCATCAGCAGATCGCTGCGGGCGCCCCGCTCGACCAGAAAGCGGCAGACCTCGGGCTGATCGCCGACGAGGTATTGGGCGGGCGTCGAGACGTGATCGTCGTCCGTGGCATCGATCTCCGCGCCCCGGTCCAGCAGGTAGCCGGCGATCTCGACGGTGCGCGCATAGTGCAGCGGCCGCTTACCGTCGCCGCCCTTGGCGTTCACCAGCGCGGGGTCGGCCTCGACGAGCGCTTTCAACGCCTCGAACCGGCCGAGATGGGCGGCCGCCCAAACGTCGACGACGGCGCCGCGCGCGATGAGGGCGTCCGCCTGTTCCGGCTTGGCCTCTTCGAGGATGCCGAAGCCACCATGCTCCCAGTCGCTCTTCTTCGCGATGTCGGCGCCGTGGGCGATCAGCAGGTCGAGCAGCTCCAGATTGTCACAGGCCGAGTGCGCGGCGGTGCGCCCAAACGCGAACAGCGGATCGTTGATACGCGCACCGAGGTCGGGGTGGGTGTCCAGCAGGTGGCGCACAGCTTCGACGTCGCCGTCGTTGACGGCCTCCACGAACAGATCCGCAGGCGACTTCGTGAGCGCGTCGATCCTGCGCTTGAGCTTCGGCCAGCTGGCGAAGCCGTAGCCGCGGGCGATGACGAGCTGAGCGTCGCTCAGCTTGAAGCCGTCCGCCGCAGGCGGGCTCGGATGCAAGGCCTCGACGCGCGCCACGGCATCGGCGTCGCCGCGGCAATAGGCGCGCATCAGCGCCTTGGCGTCTTTCTGCTGCTTCTCGAGGTTGGGCTTGGTAGGGAGGGGTTGGATGAAGCGCGCGGCTTCGGGCTCGTGGCCGGTGTCTGTCATAACGGACCTTCTTTCACACGGGGCCCGGCGTCCACGAAACGGGCGGAAAGAGGTTCGTCGGTTGTCGTCTTAGATGCGGTCAGGTGGGAGGTTCCCTGCCCGTGGACGGGGCGCGCCCTGCACGCGCGGCGGCACCCTAGCATGTCCGCCGCGCCGATATCCAGCCGTCGCACCCCCGTTCCCGCGGGAAAGCCGCGTTAGCGGGCAGCCTCCATGAGGCGGGTCAGGTCGGGCTGGTCGTCCAGCGTGGCCACCGTCTCGATCAATGCGTCGCTGCGCGCGTCTCCGATCACCGGCCCGGCGAGCGCTCTGAACTTGGCGGTGAGCTTGCCCCACTGTGCGTCCAGGTCGTCGGCCGGCATGCCGACATCGGCCTCCCCCGTCAGCGTGCGGCCGTCCGTCAGCTCCAGCGTCACGACGGCTGCCAGACGGTCGACGTCCTGGCGCGCATCGAGGCGCACGCGCTCGCGCGCCGCCACGTAGCGCGGATCGTTGGCATTGGCGTCGGAGTAGCTCGCAAGCGCGGCCGTATCCACGCCGTCGAGGGCGAGCACGGCCAGATGGGCGATGGAGAACTTGATCTCCAGGCCCGTCGTCGGCGCCGGGATGCAGCAGACGGAGAAATGGGTCGGCCGGATATGCAGCGTGGCCGAGGCGACGTCGTCGAGGCCGATCCCGTGGTCGCGCTTGAGCGCACCCAGGGCCTCGAGAGAGGAATGGGTGAGATAGCAGGCCGCGTGATACTTGAAGAGGTTCTGCTCCACGGCCAGGGGCGCCGCCGGGTCCGGACGGATCGGGCCGCCCTCGAAGCCCGGCGCCAGGACGTCGGCGAAGCCCTGGCGGGTCTCGACCGCGTCCTCGCGGGCGGTGAAGCCGCGGGCCGCCAGCCGCGCCGCCAGGAGGCCGTCCACGGCCGCTTTACCCGCGTGCAGCGGCTTGGTCATGGTGCCGAAGTTGCATTTCAGCCCCGCCGCTTCCGAGGCGGCGATGCCGAGCGCACGCGCGGTGGCCGGCGCGTCGAGACCCATGATCTGGGCCGCTGCCGCGGCCGCGCCGAATGTGCCCATGGTTCCCGTCGCGTGGTAGCCCGCCTCGTAGTGGCCCTCGTCGCACATCTCTCCGAGCGCGCAGGCCACCTCCGTGCCGGCGATGAACGCCGCCAGCACGTCGCGGCCGCTCGCCTTGACGAACTCGCCGAGCGCTAGTGCCGCCGGCGCCGCGCAGACGGTCGGATGACCGTGCAGACGGCGATTGACGTCGTCATAGTCGAGCGCGTGCGAAGCCGCACCGTTGATCAGCGCCGCGTCATGCAAGCCGGCGCGGCGGCCGAGGCCGACGAGGCTGCAGCTGCCATCCTCGGACCCGGCCAGCTCCTCCACCAGCATCCGCACCAGCGGCTCGTCCGCGGCGGCGATGGTGACGCCGAACCAGTCCAAGAGCGCGTGCTTGGCCCAGATCATGGCCTGGGGCGAGATATCCTCGGACCGGAGCTGCACCACCCAGCCCGCCATGTCGGCGGTCACGGGGAAAGGCGGAAGGCTGGCTGGGTCTTGGCGCTCGGCGATGCTCATAGGTCGGTCCTCAACTGGATGTAGCGGCATGTCCTGCAAAGCATAGCGCGGAAACCGAGAGGGGGAAGCGCCGTGCATAACTCTCTTTACGAGATGCAGCTTGCCCCGCCGACAGGATGATCTCACCATGGCTGGCATCGTCCGATCGCCGTCCGGCCAAGCTCCATGTGCCCGCAAGACCCGCCTCGCCCAGCAGGGCAACCGCCGGATGCGCCGCGTCCGCGCCTCGCCCTCGGCGGCACGTTCGTCACCCAGATGGCGGCGGCCTTCGGGTTCATGGCCTTTACCTTGCTGGCGCCCGGGCTGGCGGCCGAGACCGGGCTCGACGAGCGGGACTTCAGCCTCACCGTCACCTTCATGTTCCTCGCTGCGGGCCTGACCGCGCCGTTCACCGGCCGCCTGGTACGACGTCTGGGTGCGCTCCGGACCACCGTGACGATGCTTGCGGGCATGGCCGCCGCGGTGCTGGTCGTGCTGCATGGGAGCTGGTGGTCAGCGATGCTGGCGAGCTTCTGCTTCGGCGTCTTCTATGGCCCTTTCAGTCCGACCAGCATGACCGTCATGATGCGCAACGCACCGGCCCGCCGCCGCGGCCTGCTGCTCGCCGTCCGGCATACCTCCGTGCCCCTGGCAGGCGTCGTCGCCGGACGCGCGCTGCCGCCGCTGATGCTGGCCTATGGCTGGCAGCTCGGCGTGCTGAGCGCCAGCGGCGTGGTGCTGGCCGCAGCGCTGCTCGCGCTGGCGCTCGCCCCCGCCTTCCGCCTCCCCGACATC
>JAKSBI010000599.1 GCA_022361215.1 Hyphomicrobiales bacterium
CGCTCAGACCAGCAGGGGCATCACGCCGATGACGAGGAGCGCCACCAGGGGCCAGGGCACGGCCCGGCCGCCTTGCAGGCTGGCGCAGTCATAGGCGAGCGTGCAGGTGCTGCAGCCGCCGGGGCGCTTCGATTTGCACGCCGGGACCCGGAAGGTCGGCTCGGAGTTGATCATCTCGTTTCTCCTCTAGTTTCAGACCGCCAGCACATCCTCGAGATGCCGGTCGATCTCCGCGTTGGGCACATGGGTCAGGTCCTTCGCCACCTCCGCGATCACGCGGCCCCTGACCTCCTTGGACATGGACGACCGCAGATCGCCGATGGTGACGGGCGGTGCCACGACCAGCAGGCGGTCGAAGGCGCCCTCGCCCCGCCGCCGCTCGAGCATCTGGGCCAGCTCGCGGGCGAAGTCCGCCTTTTGCTGGCGGTGCGGGCTGGTGCGGGGCTCCTTGTGGTGCCGGCCGGCGCCGACGGAATCGAAGGTGCGGCCCGGCTTGTCCGCGTCGATCTCCCGGTCCGGCGCGTGCGACGCCTCGAACAGCGCATCCGGGACGGCGGCGACGCCGCGGCCGGGACCGTCATGGCACAGCACGCGCGCCCGCGCCCCGTCGGCGATCAGAATCCACGTTATCTTCGGCTTCATCGGCAGCTCCAATGGCGAGACTTTAGGCGCCGCGCGGGACGGCCGAATTGACCAGGATCAACGACGAAGGCGGCGCCGCGCCGATCATGCGGCGAGATGTTGACTGGTCAGTCTGGACAGAACGTGCAGAAGCGCGCCGAGAGCACCGAACAGGACGCGGTGATCGCCTTCCTGAGCGACCCGGCGAGCTACGACCCGCGGCCGGATGCGGTGGAGCGCATCGACACCCATGCGGCCATCGTCTTCCTCGCCGGCGCCCATGCCTACAAGATCAAGCGTGCCGTCAAGCTGGCCTATCTGGATTTCTCGACCCTGGAGAAGCGCCGCCGCGCCTGCGAGCGGGAGCTGGAGCTGAACCGGGCGACCGCGCCCGGCCTCTATCTCGCGGTCACCCCCATCGTGCGGCAGGCCGACGGCCGGCTTGCGCTCGGCGGAGACGGCGTGGCCGTCGAGTGGGCGGTGGCGATGCTGCGCTTCGATCAGGACGACCTGCTGGACCGGCTGGCCCATCGGGGCCGGCTCGATCTGGCGCTGATGGCGCCGCTCGCCGACCACATCGCCGCGTTCCATGCCGGCGCTCCGGCCGCCCCGGAGACGGACGGCGAGGCTGCCATGGCCAACGTCGTCACCTCGACCGTGGCCGCGCTCGGGTCCGCCCCAGGCGTCGTTCCGCAATCGGCGCTGAGCCACTACGCGCGGGCCATCCTGCAGGCGCTGAACGACAACGCCGATCTGCTCCGGCGGCGTTCCGCCGGCGGCCATGTGCGGCGCTGCCACGGCGACATGCATCTCAAGAACATCGTCCTGCTCGACGCCAGGCCGACGCTCTTCGACGCCATCGAGTTCGACGAGGCCATCGCCACCATCGACGTGCTCTACGACCTGGCCTTCCTGATCATGGATCTCTGGCATGCGGGGCTGAGACGCCACGCCAACGCGGTCCTGAACCGCTATCTGGCGGCCGCGGGCGACCCCGACCACCTGGCGGGGCTTGCGGCGCTGCCGCTCTTCCTGGCCTGCCGGGCCGCCGTGCGCGCCATGGTGACGCTGGACAACCTGGCGAACCTGGC
>JAKSBI010000799.1 GCA_022361215.1 Hyphomicrobiales bacterium
AGGCGGATGCCGCCCGAGGTCAGCGCGCCGCGGTCTGCGGGTGTCCCATCAGTTGGCGGCTTCGGTGGCAACCAGCTTCCAGTTCGGGTCCGAGGACGAGGCCTCGCGCGAGAACGTCCAGATGTCCGTCACCTCGCGGACTTTCTTCGGGTCGCCCTCGATGATCCGGCCTTCCTGGTCGCGCGTCGCCGTGATCAGCTCGCTGACGAACTTCACGGTCACCTGCGCGACCTTGTTCTTCAGCTCGGCCTCGATGATGTCGGCCTTGTCGATGCCGACGAAGCTGGTCTCGACCGATTCCGAGCGGTTCTCCCGCTCGACGATGGCGGAGACGAAGCCGTCATAGACGTCGCGGCTGAGGAGCTGGCGCAGGGTCCGCTTGTCGCCCCCGGCGAAGGCCATCACGATCATCTCGTAGGCGGCCTTGGCGCCCTGGATGAACTCCTCGGGCGCGAAGCTGCGGTCCACCTGGGCGATGTCGGTCAGGCCTTGCGCCAGCGGGCTGCCCTTGGGGGCGTAGCCGCCGATGCGCTGCTCCAGATCGTCCTGCATGTCGTCTCGGCCCCCGGCCCCGCGGCTGCGGGGCAGCGGCACGACGGTGTCCTGAGAGCCGGACTGGCCTGCGTTCCCGGCGTCCTGAGCGGAATACGGGTCGTAGGGGGGCCGCTCACTGCCGGTCCGCCGTCCGAGCACGTTGCGCAGGCGCAGGAAGATCACGACCGCGAGGACGAGGAATATGAGCGTGTAGATATCGAACGATTCACTCATCGTGCTGTTGCTTTCCAGGCGTGGGAGGGCTAGCGCGCTTTCTTAGCCGATGTGCAGGTGATATAAGCGCCAGCCTGCTCGCACGCCAGTGGGACTGGTCGCCACACAAGGCCCAGAGCGTGGTGGTGCATGTCATCAACTTACGTCATTGCCGGTGTCAAGCCAACTCACAATCGGTGCAATGATGTGTATCAAAGGCCGTCGAATTCGGCGTTAACGCGGCGACTATGCGACTTCTTCCGTTTCTTCTGTTTATCGCGGTGCCGCTGGCCGAGATTGCGGTCTTTATCAAGGTCGGCGAAGTCATCGGCCTCCTGTGGACAATTTTCCTGGTGATTCTGACGGCGGTGGTGGGCGTGGCGCTGCTCAAGCGGCAGGGCCTGGCCACCCTGTCTCGGGCGCAAGCGGCGCTCGATGCGGGCCGGCTGCCGGTCGATTCGGTGCTCGACGGCGTCTGCCTGCTCATCGCCGGCGCCTTCCTGCTGACGCCGGGGCTGATCACCGATACGGCGGGCTTTCTGCTGATGGTTCCGGCCTTTCGGCGCGGCCTGGCGCGCCGGGCCTTCGAGGCGCTGCAACGGCATGGCTCGATCCACGTGCAGACCTTCGGCACCGGCCCCGATCCCACGCCGCGCGGGGACGGCCCGGTCATCGACGGCGACTTCGAGCGCGTCGACGACACGGACACGCGCGCTAAGCATGAGAAACCGTCCGGCAAGCCGAAGACGCCCAAGGCGCCCGGCGACCGCTCCCCCTGGTCCGGATAAGACTCTCGCATATTGTCATGTTGCGGCGGGCGGGCGCGCATGCTAGCGACAGTCGCCCGCCGCCCAGGTCCCGAGACCCCATAGCTTCAGAGAGTTCAAGCCCATGGCATCCACACCCAAAGAGCCCTCCGACGGGCAGACAGACGCGGACGCCGCGGGCAACCGGCTCGAAGGCGCCCAGCTCGCGGTTCTGGCCCAGTTCATCAAGGACCTGTCCTTCGAGAGCCCGAACGCCCCGCAGGTGCTTCAGGGGCCGGGCGAGAACCCGCAGCTCCAGGTCAACGTCAACGTCCAGGCCACCAAGCGGGCCGAGGAGGCCTATCAGGTCGACCTGCAGTTCGAGGCCCAGGCCAAGAGCGACGACGGCGTCATCTACAATATCGAGATCGTCTATTCGGGCATGTTCCGGCTGACGAACATCCCGGAGGACCTGCTGCAGGCCGTGCTGTTCGTCGACTGCCCGACGATCCTGTTCCCGTTCCTCAGGCGCATCGTGGCGGACCTGACCCAGGACGGCGGCTTCCCGCCCCTGCTCATGGACCCGATGGACTTCGCCGCGCTCTACCGCCAGAACGCCGGCCAGGTCACCGAGCAGGCGGCCCACTGAGGCCCGACCCTCTCCGGCGCCGCCACTGACCCTCAGGCGTCGCTCGCCCGCTCCCACCGGGCCCAGTCCACCAGCCCGCGGTCGGCGGTCGCCTGCATCGCGGCCGGCGGCACGCGATCGCAGAACAGCACGACGTTCATGCAGTCCCAGCGCGCGCTGGGCACGATCAGCCCGTCGAACTCGAGGAAGTGCGCGACCTCCCCGACGTCCTGGCAGCGCGGATACTCGGCCTGCCGCTCCTGATAGGAGAGCTGGCCGTAGCGCGACGTGTCCACGCCGAGCGCCGCCAGCGGGCCCAGATCCGCCAGCCTCAGCGCCCGTTCGAGCGAGACGCGAAGCTCGTAGAGCCGATATCGCACCCGGGATGGAAAGATCGGCTGCCCGCGCTTGAGATGGAAGTACATCTCGGCGATGGCGCCGTCCTCGGCGGCCGCGGTGTAGAGCACGTCGAAGCTGCCGTCGTCCCATCGCCCGCCCGAGGCGCTGCATTGGGTGGGCGCGCGCCCGTCGCGCACCACCCGCCAGACCGGGCCGTCGAACGCGACCGACGCGTGGCCTTCGATGGCGTCGATCAACTTGTGGTCGCGGCGCGATCCGGGTCCGGCCATGCCCTTAGACGAACGCGTCGCTGTCCAGACGGTCGAGCACCTTGAGCACCTCGATGGTGCGATCCTGGTTGATCAGATCGATGGCCCGCTCGCCGCCGAGCTGCGGATGGCGCGCATAGAGCCAGCTCCGGATCTCGTCGGCCGCGTAATACTCGTTGAGACGCCCGACCACATAGTAGAGGTCGGACAGGATCAGCTCGTTGCGCGGGTGGGGCTTGACCGCGCCGGACTTCCAGCGCGAGACGGTCGCCTTCGACACCTCCGTGACATTGGCGATATCGGTCCCCTTCAGACCGCCCTCGGTCTGCAGCTCATCCAGATATCGTGCGACCGCTCCCTGAGCCATGGTCACGTCATCCCGTGCCTGCCTTCGGCGCGCGGGCGAAGCTTGCAGTTTCCGTTTCACAACTGAAATGTATGAAACGGAAATGCTAATTTCAAGTGAGTGCCCGGTTTCCAAGCCAAACCTGGACCCAGCAGACGATAGCGGCCAAGAAAAAGCCCCGCCGAGGCGGGGCCGATTCGATGGAGGGATGTGGCCGGGCCTATTTCAGGGGCTCGGCGGGCATGATGTCGTCGGGACCGAGTTTCAGCGTCAGCCGGAGGCTGGTGCGCGTGGCGAAGGCATCGTCGTCCTCGATGCGCGTGCCGACGTTGAAGCCCGTGGAGACGGCAGCGCCGCCTGCGAAGACGTCGGTGTCGTTGTAGGCCATCTCCGGCGCCCAGGAGTAATATGTGTACTCGCTCTGCAGCGAGAGCGTCGCGCGCCGGCTGATCTGCTTGCGGGTCTCCAGCGTGAGGCTTCCGATGAAGGCAATGTCGTCCTCGGAGAGCGACAGGGTGCCTGAATCTTCCAGCAGCAGGAAGTTGCCCCGGAACGCCGACGATGAGTAGGTGGCGTCGTAGTCCGTGTCGACGTAGTAGAGGCCGGCCTGGAGCCTGAAGCTCGACTGCAGGCCGAGCCGCGCCCACAGGCCGTTGGGGCCGCCGAGCCGGTAGTCCCGGCCATAGGCCAGGAAGGCGCCGTAATAGTCGGTGTCCAGATCCTCGCTGTAGCGCATCGAGCCGGTTACCGCGGGGCTGGTCGCCGTGCCGCGAATGTCGAGATCCTGGTCGATGCCGCGGAAGTCCACGCCGATGGCGAAGTAGCTGGGCTTCGAGGCGGGCATCGGGTCCTTCAGGCCGCCGCCATATCCGCCGCGGTGGAACTTGAGCTCGCCGGCCACGCTCCAGTGGTCCACCTCGCGGTCGTGGTCGTTCAGGAGCGAGACGGGCGTCGACCCGGCGCCGAACACGTTCTTCTGGAGGAGTGCCGGGTCGTCGACGATGTTCATCCAGCCGCACTGTACGGTGCCGACATTGGTGGCGCAGCGATTGTTGCTGTCGTCGTCGACCTGCGAATAGAAGCCGTGGACGGCGATCGAGCGACGGCGGCCGTCGCGGGAGCCGACCGGAACCTCGACGGCGCCGTTGACGTTCCAGCCGTAGTCGTCGAAGCCGTTCTCTTCCTTCTGGATGGTGTTGCGGGCGCCGTCCGTGACCACTCCGAACTTGGTCTCGGGCAGAATAAGAAAAGCGCTGCCGCCGCCGACCGAGATGGTCGCGCGTCCCGCCTGCATCGAGCCCGAATCCTGCGCCTGCACCGCCGGCGCCGCAATCAGCGCCGTCGATGCCAGAAGCAGGCCTCCAATCGCCACTCTCGAGTTCCCAAGCATGTTCCGCAGTTCCCCGATTTTGCCGGTCTTGCCGACCGGTCCTATCCGCTTCTCTGAATTTCTGTGTACTGACAATACCTCTGTATACTGACTATAGCAGGCGAGCCCGATCCAGCCTTGCGGTTTCTAGGGTTCGGCCGCGTCTTTTTCGGGGCGCGTGGCATATAAGTCACAGGAGGTAGGCGTCCTAAAAACCGGGCTGCGACCGCGAATCTGCGCGCCGTTCTTCGGCAACGGCCGGAAACTCGGGGCTTTTCGCGCCTGGGCGAGGTCTCAGGCGGTGGCGATCAGGCCCTCGGCCCGCGCCAGGTCCTCCAGCAGGGCTTCCGGGCGGGCGCCGATATGGCTGATGACCTCGGCGGCGGCGAGGCTCGCCAGCCGGCCGCAGGCGGCGTGGTCCTTGTGCATGGCCACGCCATAGAGGAAGCCGGCGGCGTAGAGGTCGCCGGCGCCGGTGGTGTCGACCACGGTGTCGACGGGCACGGCGGCGATCTCGGTGACGCTCTCGGGCGTGACCACGAGGGAGCCGGCCCCGCCCCGGGTCAGCGCCGCCAGGGTCGTCTCCTGGCGCACGGCGGCCACGGCCTCCTCGAAGTCGGAGACCTCGTAGAGCGCGAGGATCTCGTCCTCGTTGGCGAACAGCAGGTCGACGCCGCTCTGGATCAGGCTGCGGAAGGCGGCGCGGTGGCGCTCGACGCAGAAGGGGTCGGAGAGGCTGAGCGCCACCTTGTTGCCGGCCGCGCCCGCCAGCTCGACCGCCTCGTGGAAGGCCGCCTTGGCCTCCGGCGGGTCGAACAGATAGCCTTCGAGATAGGTGATCTCGGCGTTCCGGATCATGTCGCGGTCCAGGTCCTGCGGGCCCAGCTCGACACTGGCGCCGAGAAAGGTGTTCATGGTGCGCTCGCCGTCGGGGGTGACCAGGATCAGACACTTGGCCGTCGGCGCGCCGTCGGTCGAGGGGGCGGTGTCGTAGGCGACGCCGATGGCGCGGATGTCGTGGCCGAAGATGCTGCCGAGCTGATCGTCGGCGACGCGGCCGATGAAGCCGGCCTCGGCGCCGAAGGACGCGAGCCCGGCGCAGGTGTTGGCGGCCGACCCGCCGGAGATCTCCACCGCCGGCCCCATGGCGGCATAGAGACGGTCGGCCTCGGCCGCATCGATCAGCCGCATGATCCCCTTCGGCAGGTCCCGTGCGGCCAGGAACACGTCGTCGCAGCGTGTCATGATGTCGACGATGGCGTTCCCGATGCCGACCACTTGCAATGGTTTGCGGCTCATGGCGTCTTCCCCCTGTGTGTCCCCCGGACCTCCCGCGCGACGTGCGCGGGTGGGCGCGCACTATAGATCCTCGCGCGCGACGCGCAACGGCCCTATATAGCGGGGGAACGGGCAGCCTCCTCCCGACGGATCCAGCGAAACCGAAACGCCCAACGGACGGGTTCAGATACGCTCATGCTCGCGGCCGCATTGAAATCCTTCAGCCAGCTCCCGACACGGCCGTTCCGCGCGGTCCTCCTGAAGTCGCTCGGCCTGACCGTCGGGCTCCTGGTCGCGCTGATCGTCGCCATCGAGACCGTGTTCGGCGCGCTCGTGGTGCTGCCCGGCTGGCTCGAGACCACGATCCAGTGGCTCGGCGGCCTCGGCCTCGTGGTGGCCTCGGTGTTCCTGATCGCGCCGATCACTTCGCTGATCGCCGGGCTCTATCTGGACGATATCGCGGCCGAGGTGGAGAAGCGCCACTACCCGAACGACCCGCCCGGGCGGGAGCTGCCCATGCTCACCGCCATGGGCACCTCGCTCAAGTTCGGGCTGGTGGTGATGGCCGTGAACATCCTGGCGCTGTTCCTGCTGCTCATACCCGGTGTCAATGTCGTCGCCTTCCTCGCCGCCAACGGCTACCTGCTCGGCCGGGAGTTTTTCGAGCTCGCCGCCTTCCGGCATCTGCCCCAGGCGGAGGCCAAGCGCCTGCGCAAGGCCAACCGGCTGCGCGTGTTTCTCTCGGGGCTGGCCATCGCAGGGCTCGTCTCGGTGCCGGTGCTCAACCTGCTGACGCCCCTCTTCGCCACCGCCTTCATGGTGCACACCTATAAGGACATCGCCGCCCGCCAGGCCCGCCGGGCGCCCGGTGCGGCGGCAGGCTCGGTCTGACGCGCTGCGTCGCCGTCATTGCCGGGCTTGGCTGGGCCGCGCGCCAAGGCGAGAGATCCGGGCCGGCCTACACCTGTCTCACAAGGTATCGAGCAGGTGGCTGAGCGCGAACGCGGCGCTTTCGATCCGGCTCTCCGACGTCATGCGGTCCTCCAGCAGCTTGGCGATCTTGGCCGCCGCTTCGCGCTTCGTGATGGTGCCGCTGCGGTCCAGGTCGAGCCCTCTGTTCTGGCGATAGGCCTTGGAGGGCCGCCTGAACAGGACCGTGTGATCGGGCTTGCCGACCTTGGTGGGCAGCAGCACCGACATGTAGACATCGGAGAGCGACTTCAGCTTTCCGGCCTTCGGCTCCAGGTGCTTGGCGACGAAATCGAGCTGGTCGACGGCGCTCATCTTCGCCAGCTCGGCCGTCGACGTCCCCAGGCCCTTGGCCGTCCGGGGCATGAACTGAATCAGTCCGATGGCGCCGCTGCCGGCTCTGTTGCGTATCGACGGCGAGAAGGTGGCGCCGGTCTCGAAGGCCATGGTGGCCATAAGGTGGTTCGGATCGCAGCCGAGGTTTCGGCACATCTCGAAGACTTTCTGCTTGAAAGCCTCGGTGACGTCCTGCTCCCAGGCCAGCCGGTTGTCGGCGACGCCGCGAAAGACGGACGGATCCACGAAAAACGCCTGCGCCCTCGCGGCGGTCGGCGTGGCGAGGGTTGCGGCGACGACGACTCCGGTCACCGCGCAAGCCATGCCGAGCAGGCTTGCCAGTCTGCGATACATCATCAGCTCATGCCCAAGGTTGCCCACTTGGAGAAGAGCCGAGGTCTAGCAGCAACGAATTAGGGATCTTTGATTTTCAGGAAGTAAGTTTCGTGTAACGTTGAATCAATCGCGACTCAAAATTGCTTACAAATTTATATACCCTTGAATCTCAGCCAGTACGCCGTTTCAATAGCAAAGATCGGTATGCGGACTATGAATGGCGAATTCTGCCTTGCCGCGCCGGCGGCGGGGGTGGCCCTGGTGCAGAGTGGCCGGCCGCCGGCCTGGAATGGGCGACGGGACCGGACGGCGGCGCCGAGTTTGCGGCTCGGATGCCGGGTCTGCCGCCCTTTCTCAACAAAGCTCAAATGCAGCCCCGGCGACCGGATAAATCGTCGACTAACGCCGATATCAAGCCATTCAATGGCTCGTTAACGGCTCGATCATTGACTGTTAACTATTTTGAAACTTTTTCGGACACAAGAATACCAATCTATGATTCGTGAAGAAGATAAGCCTAGATCCATTTTCGAATGGTTCCAGGGAATATCCCATCGGCAAAATTCGATTTTCGGATGATATAATGACACCATAAAGTTGAAAAAATACCCAAATAAATATAATATCGGCTTCGAATCACCTTCGCCATCCGCTTCAATGCCGCCGAGCCTAACAAATGCTGGATCACTCCGATCGAGTAGGTCGATGGAGGTCTGTTCGTGCACGAGTACAGCACATTGTAAAGTCGATCGACTCAAAAATAGAATCTAACTATCAAGCCTATTTGTTCATTCTATCGTTGGCGCTTTTTGCCTCGCCGTGCGGCGGGGCCAAGGCCGACATTATCGTGGACGACAACAATTCCGCCGGCCAGTTCCAGATAGTGACCGCGCCGGGCAACTATACACAGACAATAAATTTGATCGACGATAGTGGGTTTGCCATCGAGGTCGATTCCACCAATGGCCCGAATGGAATATTGAGAATAAGGTCTGGCGCGATCGTCGCCACCGATGGAAATTCAGCCCTGATAGTGAGGTCCGGCACGGAGGTATCCCATGTCGATATTCAGGGGGTGCTGCTCTCAACTCTTCAAAATGCGATAAACACTGCTTCCAACTCCACGATTACGACATTTACGAATTCCGGGACGATTCAGGCGGATAGTACAGGTGCTGCCGCTGCATTTTTTGGCGGAACCGTCACGAATTTCGCCAATACCGGCTCGATCCAGCATTCGACCGGATCGGCGGGACTGGTCATCGACAATGCGACAACCCTGACCAACGACACGACCGGCACCATTTCCAGCGCTGGTTTCATGGCCGTTCGCCTCGGGTTTTCCAATCCCGCTACGATCGGGTCGTTCACCAACAGGAACCTGATCAGTGGCGGCACCATCGGCATCGAGCTTGGACGGCAGGCGGGATCGACGGCGGGTATCACCAACAGCGGCACGATCACCGGTGGAGTGGATGGCTTGCTGGTCAAGCAAGGCTCGGAGCTTACCTTCTTCGATAACACCGGCGGTGTGATCCAGTCGACGGGGGCCAGCGGCGCCGGGCTCCATTTGAGCGAAGATCAGGATATCTCGATCACCAATGCCGGGACTCTTCGCAGCACGTCCACGGGGAACGGTCTGCTGCTGGATACGGAAGGCCAGACGAGAGACTTCACCAATAGCGGTACGATCTCCTCCGATTTCGGCACGGCCATTGTCGCCGAGGCGGCCATGACCGGCGACACCGACGGCTTCGTCAACAGCGGCACCATCACCGGCGGCGGCGGTATCGCCATCGACGCCAGGGATGCGTTCCGGCTGACCAACAGCGGCGGCATTACGGGAGATATCAGCCATACGACCGCCGGTGTCTTGACCGTCAAGCAGACAGGCGGCTGGATCGACGGCGACATCACGTCGACAGCGGATGCCGCCCATGACCTGGAATTCGGCGGGGGCACGATCACCGGCAACATCGTCCTCGACGGCACCACCGCCAATACCTTCGCGCTGAACGGCGCGATCGTCCTCGGCGACGTCGATTTGGGCGACGGCGCCGCTCACACGGTCAGCCTGAGCGAAGGCAGCATCAGCGGCGCGCTGGATATCGGCTCGGGCACCACGGCGCTGACCATTCATGCCGCGGCGGGAGACACCGTCACGATCGGGTCGCTGGCCACCGACAGCACGACGACGACGAACATCGGTGGCGCGGGCGATGTCCATATCACCACCTTCACGGTCGACGGCGCCGTCAACCAATCGGCGGGTACGCTGTCGGCGACCGCCCTGTCGATCGGCCCGGGGGGAAGCTTTACCCAGTCCGGTGCCAGTGTGCTCAACGTGCCGGTCGTCAATCTGAACGGCGCCGCGACCTTGAACCTGAACGGCACGACGGCGCGCGTGACGGGCGCCATCTCGGGCACGGTGGACTCGCAGGTCTTCGTCAACGGCACCTTCACCAGCGAAGGCACCATCGATGTCGGTCACTTCGAGATCGCCGATGGCGGCGTGTTCAACATGGCCCACGACGTCACCGTGACCTCGCCGACCACCTTCGCCAACCTCGGCACGCTGGTGATCGAGGCCGGGGACACGGTGACGGTCACCGGCAATTACACGCAAGGCGCCGATGGGGTGCTCCAGACCAACGTGGCGAACGACACGGCCTTCGGAAAGCTCGTCGTCACCGGCACGGCGACCCTGCCCAGCAACGCCAGGATCCACGTGAATGTGGCCGATGCGGATTTCGGCTTCACGGCCGCCGAGATGCGGAATGTCGTCAGCGCCGGCACGCTCGTCTCGGACGGCACGTTCGTCGTCACCGACAATTCGAGCCTGTTCGACTTCCAGGCCGTCGTCTCGGGCAGCGCCGTCGACCTGTGCCTGGCGGCGGCTGGAAGAAGCTGCGGCGACGGTTCGAGCACCGGCGTGCTCGACGCCGTGGTCGCCAACGGCAACGAGCCGGGCGTTGGAGCCGCGGTCGTGTTCGACGATCTCATAGACGCTTTCGTTGCCGACGGCACCAGCGGCAATAGCGGCATGGACGATGTCATCGGGCTTCTCGGGGCCTTGGGCACGCAGCGCGACGTGAGCGATGCAGTCTCGCAGACCCTGCCGCTGCTCGCCGGGAGCGCCGCCATCCCCGTCAAAGATGCACTGTCCGGCACGCGCCGCATCGTCCGATCCCGGCTGAGCGACAACGGCGGGCGTCCCATGAGAGACCTCACCCTTGCGGACAAGCACATCTGGGTCACCGGGTTCGGCACGCGCCACGACTACGACGGTCGCCGGGGCGTCACCGGTTACGATGGCAGTTCCGCGGGGCTGGTGATCGGCGCCGACGGCAACATCGGCGCCCGCACCGAGCTGGGCGTCGCCTTCGCCCATAGCAGCACGGATATCGACAGCGACACCAAGCTCAACTCGGCCGACATCGACACCTATCAATTGATCGGCTATGGGCGCTACGCCCTGAGCGGCACGACGGAGGCCAGCTTCCAAATCGGCCTGGGGTGGAGCGAAACCGACGGCAAGCGGACCATTGCCTTCGTCGGCGGCGCTCCGGTCGCCCGCTCGAGCTACGACAGCGCGAGCGTCCATCTGGGCGGCGGCATCGGCCGCACCATCGAGATCGACGGCGCAACGCAGTTCGTCCCCTCCATGCGCGTCGATTACACCCGCCTCGAAAGCGACGGCTACACCGAAACGGGAGCCGGCGCGCTCAACATAGACGCGGCGTCGGACCGTCTGACGGCCCTGGAGCTGGGGGTGGGCGGCGAGCTGCGCTTCCGGATCAACGACAAGGTCGGATTGATCGCCAGCGTCGACCTTGCCTACGATACCCTCAACGAGCGAGCGGCGATAACCGGCAAGTTCGCTGGCGGCGGCGGCGCTTTCGTGACACGCGGAATCGACCCCGGTCCCTGGATCGGGCATGCGGGTCTCGGGCTGCCCATCACGCTGGACAATGGCGCGAGGATCGCTGTCCGCTACGACCTCGAGGCGCGCGACGATACTGGCAATCACACCGCTTCCGTGACGTTTCGCCGGAGGTTCTGAGCTGGCGCCCCTGCGCGTCAGCGCGACGTCTTCTCCCGGATCAGGCCTTCCTGGGCGACCGAGGCGACGAGGGTGCCGTCGCGGGTGAAGATGCTGCCGCGGCAGAAGCCGCGCGCCCCGGCGGCGGCGGGGCTGTCCTGGGCGTAGAGGAACCAGTCGTCGGCCCGGAACGGGCGATGGAACCAGACCGCGTGGTCGAGGCTGGCGAGCATCAGCTTCGGGTCGAGCAGCAGGCGGCCATGGGCGATCAGCGCCGTGTCGAGCAGGGTGAAGTCCGAGGCGTAGGCGAGCGCGC
The DNA here is from genome assembly GCA_022361215.1 of Hyphomicrobiales bacterium. Taxonomy (GTDB): domain Bacteria; phylum Pseudomonadota; class Alphaproteobacteria; order Rhizobiales; family Methyloligellaceae; genus JAKSBI01. Next base: position 11,722 of record JAKSBI010000799.1, read on the forward strand.
ACTGGTGCAGCGCCGGGTCGTCGGGCAGCGGCGCCGAGGCCCGCATCCAGACGTGCTGCGCCGGCGTCGCGGGCTCCTGCGAGAAATAGCGGGCCACCTCCACCGGGCGGATCTCGATGGGCCGCTCCCGCTCCCAGTACTTGCGGATGGCGTCCGGGAGCTGGTCCTTGAAGCGCGCGATCAGTTCGGATGCGTTCGCCAGGCTCTCCGGCTCCGGCACGTCCGGCATCCCCGACTGGTGCGACAGGCCCGGCTCCTGCACCTGGAACGATACGGACATGGAGAAGATCGCGGCGCCGTGCTGGATCGCCACCACCCGGCGGGTGGTGAAGCTGCGCCCGTCGCGGATGCGGTCGACCTCGTAGATGATCGGCACCGACGGGTCGCCGGGCCGCAGGAAATAGCCGTGCAGCGAATGCGCGAAGCGGTCCTCCACCGTGCGCGCCGCCGCCACCAGCGCCTGGCCGATCACCTGGCCGCCGAAGACACGCTGCCAGCCGGCCTGGGGGCTGCGGCCACGGAACAGATTGTGCTCGAGCGTCTCCAGGTCGAGTATGGAGAGCAGGGTCTTGACGGCGCTGGTCATGGGCGGACGGCGTGCCCGCTGCCGGCCCTCGCGCGGGTGCGAGGCGGAGCGGCCCTTTGCGTGTTGAGAGAGCGGCAGGAATGACGGAAAACGAACCGGTTGAAAAGCCCCAATCCGGTGACGCGCGTTTCGACGCGGTCGTCGCCGGCGGCTCCTTCGTGGGGCTCAGCCTGGCGCTGGCGCTCGCTAGATGCGCGCCCGCGGGGTTTCGGGTGGCGGTGGTCGACCGGGCGCCGCCGCGCGCGGCCGCGGGCTCGGACGGCCGCGCCTCGGCGCTGTCCGCGGCGAGCTGCCGGCTCCTGGAGGTGCTGGACGTCTGGCCGCGCCTGGCGGACGAGGCCCAGCCGATCCTGGACATCGACATCACCGACAGCCGCCTGACCGCGCCGGTGCGCCCGCTCTTCCTGCACTTCGACACCGCGCTCGAACGGGGCGCGCCCGCCGCCTACATGGTGGAGAACGCCCGGCTCGGCGAGGCCCTGGCCGCGGTCGCGGGCGAGACCGCAGGCGTCACGCTGCTGGCGCCGGAGACGGTCGACGGGTTCGACGTGGACCTGCACGGGGTTCGGGTGCGGCTCGGCGGCGGCGGGACGCTCTCGGGCCGGCTGCTGGTGGCGGCCGACGGGCGCCGCTCGGCGCTGCGCCGCCGGGCCGGCATCAAGACCATCGGCTGGAGCTACCCGCAGACCGGCATCGTCACCACCGTCGCACATGAGAAGCCCCATGAGGGCCGCGCCGTGCAGCACTTTCTGCCGGCAGGCCCCTTCGCGATCCTGCCGCTCAGAGGCGACCGCGCCTCCCTGGTCTGGAGCGAGGAGCGCTCCGCCGCCGAGCGGATCATGGCCCTCGACGACGAGGGCTTCCTGGCCGAGCTGACGCGGCGCTTCGGGCACAAGCTCGGGGGCCTCAGGCTCGCCGGCCCGCGCCAGGCCTATCCGCTCGATCTGCATATCGCGCGCAGCTTCGTCGCCGACCGTCTGGCGCTGGTCGGCGACGACGCCCATGGCGTGCATCCGCTCGCCGGCCAGGGCCTCAATATCGGCCTGCGCGACGTGGCGGCGCTGACGGAGGTGGTGGTCGAGGCCCTGCGCCTCGGCCTCGATCCGGGCGGCGCGGCGGTGCTCGCCCGCTACGAGCGCTGGCGCCGCTTCGACAGCGCCTTCTCGGCCGTGGCCATGGACGCCCTCAACCGCCTGTTCTCCAACGACAGCGAGGCCCTGCGCGCCACCCGCGCCTTCGGCTTGAGCGTGGTCGACCGGCTGCCGCCCGTGAAGGACTTCTTCGTGCGCGAGGCGGCCGGGCTGACGGGCGACCTGCCGCGCCTCCTGCGCGGCGAGCCGGTGTGAGCGTAGCGCTCCGGCTTGACGGCCGCGCCGGGCGCTTTCACTCTTAGGCCTCTTCGAGCGCCCATTGGAACAGGAGGATCGGCCATGACATACGACGCCATAGAGGTTGTCCCCCTGACGGGCGCGCTGGGCGCCGAGGTGCGCGGGGTGGACCTGTCGCAAAGCCTGTCGAACCGGGTCAAGAGCCAGATCCATCAGGCCTTCCTCGACCACCTGATGATCTTTTTCCGCGATCAGACGCTGGAGCCCGAGCGGCATGTGGAGATCGCGCGCCAGTTCGGCAAGCCGGCCATCTACCCCTTCCTGAAGGGGCTCGATAGCGCGCCCGAGATCAACGTTCTGCTCAAGACCGAGGCCGACACGGTCAATTTCGGCGGCGTCTGGCATTCGGACACCGCCTACAAGGACTGCCCGGACATGGGCACGCTGCTCTATGCCCACGAGGTTCCGCTGGCGGGCGGCGATACGCTCTTCGCCAACATGTACATGGCCTACGAGGCCCTCTCCGACGGCATGAAGGCGATGATCGACGGGCTGGTCGCGGCCAACAACTCCGACAAGTCCTACATCGGCGGCCGGGCCGCCGGCCTGCGCAAGCTCGAGGGCATGAAGGGCGACATGAAGGACCGGATCGACACCCTCGAGGCCGAGCATCCGGTCGTGCGCACCCATCCCGAGACGGGCCGCAGGAGCCTCTACGTCAATGCCGCGCACACGCTGCGCTTCAAGGACATGACGCAAGAGGAGAGCAAGCCGCTGATCGACTATCTCTGCGCCCACGCGGTGCAGCCCGAGTTCACCTGCCGGCTGCGCTGGCAGCCCGGCACGCTGGCGGTCTGGGACAACCGCTGCACCCAGCACTTCGCCGTCAACGACTATTCCGGCCACCGCCGGCTGATGCACCGGGTCACCATCGAGGGCGACCGGCCGCATTGAGGCGCGGGTCGGGGCGGCCGAGCCTGCGACTGCTGCGCTATCGATGTTGCTATGAAGGGCCACTTCGGGGCGGACAGCGGAAGTCCCGCGGGGTCGCCCGATAGGCCAGGAATGGCCCAAAGCTGTCATAGCATCCGCTGGAAACGTATGTAGGCACGACTCAGCTTAGGCGTAAGCTTGGAGCGTTCACACCACGCGTTTGATATGCTTTCACATATCAATACAGCTTCTCAATATGTGAAAATGCATCATTCTCTTGACGGTCTGCAGCTTGAGAATGATATGCTATCATACATCGAGAAATATGAATTGAGATATGAAAACAGATCATGAGCTACGGATCAGAGCATATCATCAAAGCGCTCAAAGAGGCGCGCACCGCCAAGGGGCTCAGCCAACGGGCTTTGAGCGCGCGTACCGGCGTGCCGCAAAGCCATATCTCAAAGATTGAGAATGGGACTATAGATATCAGGCTATCAAGCTTGATCGAACTGGCCCGTGCGCTTGATCTTGATCTCAAACTTGTGCCCCGCAAGGCCATCCCGGCGGTAGATAGCATCGTGCGCAGCACCACCTCGACCCCTGCTATCCCGAACCCAACAGTATTGCGGGAGCTCAACAAACTGAGTGACACAGTCGAAGCCGTTCGAACGATCTATCCTGATCTGAGCGCAATCAGGCAGCTTCATCAGTCGGTCACTGCCCTCAAGGCATTTCAGATCGATGAAGAAATGCTGAATGCCATCCGCAAATCGATGGAACCCATTGAACGGCAATTTGCACAAATCCAAAAGACGGCGGATGCGATAAAGACACTTCCGCTTGCTCAATTGTCGGAAGAAGAATTACAGGCGATAACCCGTGCTTCACGGGCGCTGCAACATTTACGCAACAACCTTGCTCGCATTCCTGAGCTGAGCTTGCCGCGTCCCGCCTATCGGCTGGAGCATGACGCGGAGGTTGATGATGGCTGACGTTTCAGTCCTCGAAGTCCAGCTATATGGCGAGACCATCGGCAACCTGACGCATGTCCAAGGTGAGCGAACGCTTTTCAGTTTCACGGATGCCTATATCGCCGACGAACGAAGGCCGACCTTGAGCCTTTCATTCAAGGATGAGTTCGGCGAGCTTGTTACAGATGTCCGTCCCACGCGAAGGCAGGTGCCGCCATTTTTCTCTAACCTGCTGCCTGAAGGTCATTTGCGCGAATATCTGGCTGAACGGGCTGGCGTCAATCCGGAGCGTGAGTTTTTCCTGCTCTGGATTCTGGGTCGGGATTTGCCGGGTGCGCTGACGATCCGTCCGGCTGACGGTGAAGCTTGGCCGCCTGAACCGGAAGAGGAAACGGAGGAGGAAAAAGCAGCCAGGCGCGGGAACATTTTGCGGTTTTCACTTGCCGGCATCCAGCTCAAATTCTCCGCGCTCAAAGACGGCAGGAAGAATAAAGGTCTGACGATCCCGGCTGAAGGCGTCGGCGGCTCCTGGATCGTCAAGCTGCCCTCGGCGCGCTTCGAAGGCGTGCCGGAGAATGAATTTGCCATGATGCATTTGGCAAGCCTGATCGGCATTGACGTGCCCGATATCGACCTGATCGATCTCGAGTCTATCGATGGTCTGCCTGGAGAGTTGGCGGCATTGAAGGGATCTGCCTTTGCGATCTCGCGCTTCGATCGCTCCAGCGACGGTCCGGTCCATATCGAAGATTTCGCGCAAATCTTTGGTGTTTTTCCGGAAGGAAAATACGGGAAGGCAAGCTATCGCAATGTTGCGACAGTGCTCGGCATTGAGACCGGCGAAGACGGCATTTCGGATTTTGTCCGACAGCTTGTGTTCAGTGTCCTGATCGGCAATGGCGATCTGCACATCAAAAATTTCTCGCTGATCTATCGCGACCGGCGCACGCCTGCACTCTCTCCCGCATATGATCTCGTTTCGACGATCCCTTATATCAAGGACGATAACGCGGCTTTAAAATTCGTGCGCACAAAGCGCTTCGACAAGTTCACATTCGACGAATTGTCTTACCTGGCCGGAAAGGCAGGCTTGGCAGAAAAACCGGTGCTTGATGTCGCCAAAGACACGATCACGCGTTTCCTTGATGTCTGGAACGTTGAGAAAACTCATTTGCCGCAAGCAGCCGAAGTGACACAGGCGATCGACGACCACTTGAAGACGTTGACGATCATGAAGGGCTGAGTCGGGCGGGCTGACGATCATCTTTATCTTCATCATTGTCATCGTCGCCACTCGTGAACGCGCGCAGCCCACCTGAGAGCGCCGATCCCGATCTCCGTCAGCTACGACGCATCACGTCTGCCTGGCGGCAAGCGCTATCGCATGGACCGGGCGGCTGCACGATCGGTCCGGCACACTGTCCCCCGATCGTCAGTACCTCCACCGTATGCCGCCGAAGACCGAGCGGGGATCTCCGGGAAAATAGCTGGCGATGTCGGCCCCCTTCACGTTGTCCCGCGCGAGCGTGGTGGAAATATACTCTTCGTCGCTCAGGTTCCGGGCATCGACGAACCACTCCATACCGCCGGGCAAGTCACCCGACAGGCTGAGATGCACGAGCGTATAGCCGTCGTCTCCGACGGTGTTGGCATGATCGATCCAGGTCGTTCCGCCGCGCCATTCGACCATGGGCGAGATCGTCAGCCAGGGCACCGGCGTCCATGACAGCCGGACGTTGAGGCTGTGGGGCGGGACTCCGGCCAGGTCGTTATCGCCGAAGGCGGCATCGTCATCGAAGCGGAAGTCGCTCCAAAGGTAGCTGGCCCTCAACTCGACGGTCGCGCTCAACGGCAGGCTGGCACCGAACTCGAACCCGCGATGCACTGTCGCGTCGGCATTGGTGGTCCCGAGGGAGGCGCCGTTTTCGTCGATCAGCGCCAGGAATTCGTTGTCGATCTCCGAGTAGTAGCCGGTCGCTTCGATGCTCACCTCACCGGCACGGCGACGCCAGCCGATCTCATACGTCGTTGCCGTCTGCGCATCCGGCAGCGGGAGATTGGGCAGAACCCGGGCTTCGCCGAAAGGCGCAGGCTCGAAGCTGCGGCTGACATTCGCATAAAGCTGATCGGCCTCGTTGATGTCGTAGAGAACGCCGAGTTTCGGGCTGAAGCCGTCGAACGCCTCGTCATAGCTGCGAGCCGGCGATGCCCGATTGTCCAGTTCCCGCTCGGCGCGCGTGACCTGTGCCCCCGCCTGGACTGTCAGAGCATCGCTGAGACCGTGGGAGTATTCGGCATAGGCGACATAAGTCCGCCCGTCGAGCTCCGTCCGTCCGCGATAGGCTCCCCGCTGACCGCCCGTGTTTGCAAAGCGGTCTTCCTCGCCGAGATAGCGCGCAGCGGACACGCCGACCACGAGTCGCCTCGCTGCATCGGTCTCGGCGAAATCGAGAACGCCCCGGACATCGAGCCCCGTATTCCGTGCATCCTGATCGAGAATTCCGAAAATCGTCGGATGATAGCGGTCCCTCTCGGAATAGAAGACGGAGGTGACCAGCTCGGCGCCCTCGGCTGGAGCCCAGGAAAGCCGGGCGGCGGTCCGCTTCATCGTGTAATCGTTCGAGGCATTGAGCTCGCTGTAGTTGCGCCCCGCCTGTTCCGGATCGTCCTCGATCTGAGCCAGAGAGAGAGGGCCCGGCAATTCCAGCTCGGAATCGACATAGTTGAGATAGAGGCGCGTCTCCAACGTATCGCTGATACGGTAGCCGACATTCGCCGAAGCTCTTGTCGCCCTGGTCGCGGACTGGTCCCGCCAGCCGTCCTGTTCGCCCATGGTGAGGCTGAGCGCGCCATCGAGGTTCTCCCGCGCGCCGCCGACCTGAACATGGCCACGCCGCTGCCCGAAGGAGCCGGCATCGAGCCGGGCAGCCAGCGGCGGCGCGGTTCGTCCCGTCGGCGTGACGAAATTGATGGCGCCGCCAAGCGTGCTGGAGCCATATTCGAGCGCATTGCCGCCCCGCCAGATTTCAACGAACTGGAGGGCGAGCGGATCGATCGACTGAAAATCCCCTCCCCCATCGGCGAGGTTCAGGGGAATGCCGTCCTGGTAGAGCTGGATACCGCGAAGTTGAAAGCCGCGCTGAATGCCTGAGCCGCGGATGGACAAGCGTGTCTCCTCGCCGTGGCGGGTCTGGGTCAATACGCCCGGGGCGAACGACAGAACGTCGCTGAGCGTTGTCGCGCGGCTGTCTTCGAAGACCTCCGCCCCGACGACCGACGTGCCGCCGGCCCGTAGATCGAGCTCTTCCTGCGCGGCCTCCAAGGCAGGGCCGGGGCCCGTCACGCGGACCGTATCGAGCGTCACATGCCCCGCGGACGTTTCAGCTTCAGAGGCTTCGGCATTGGTTTGCGGCAAGGGGGCTTCGGCGTTTTGCGCGAATGCCGGTGCGGCGATCACGGCAAGCGCCGCTCCGCCGAGGAAGCGGCGATAGAGTCTCGATGGCATAAGAGTGTCTCGCGAACTGAAAGCGGAGCGCACAAGGGGGAAGGGGGGCGCCCGGAAACGGCGCCTCAAAGGCGCCGGTCGACTGTCTTGCGTTCAGAGGTGAAGCGGAGGTCCGCGAGACCCGAGAGGCGGCCCCTGCGCCTTGCGCACGAAGCCGCCGGGTTCGTAACAGACATGATCTGCGACCGAGGCAAGCTCCGCAGGCGTCGCCACAGCGACGGGCTCGGGCGGGGGCACGACATGAACGGGGGTGCAAAGCGGGCAATGCCCGTCGAGCGGCTGACGATCGGGCGCCTCGTCGCCGAGGAGCCTTGCAATCCGCTCGATCGCGGCCTTCGCGTCCGCCGATAACTGTCCGGACGGCGCACAGATGAGACGCGAAACGTCGACGCCATGCGAGGCGGCAACGGCAAACGTGGCCGGCAGGAGAACCTGCACAACAATGGCCAGCATTGCGAAGAATCTGGCGGCACTATACCCGATACCGCGTTTCATTACCGCCTGGATAGCTGAGAACGCCCCGGAACGCATCTCGCTCTATTGTCGCGGTTCTGAAAAAAAGCCATGAAGCTTCGGCGCGCGGGGCCCCGCGACCGGTTCGGCTAACCCGACACTCACGCACAAGACCCTCGCCACGCGCCACGGCCGAAGGTCCCCCGCCCTCAGCTCTCCTTCAGCTCGCGCGCTTCCTCGGGCAGCATGATGGGGATGCCGTCGCGGATCGGGTAGGCGAGGCCCGCGGCCCGGCTGATCAGCTCCTGGGCCTCCGGGTCGTACTCCAGCGCGGTCTTGGTCAGCGGGCAGACCAGGATCTCCAGGAGCTTCGGGTCGACGCCCGCCGTGGCCCGCTCGCCGCTTTTCTCTTCGCTCATTCTCGCCGGTCCTTGTCTCTGCCGGTCACTGCATGGTGCTCTCGGTGCCGTCGTCGCGGGCGGCCAGCTCCATCTCGGCCAGCGCCACCAGCACCTCGGCGCGGGACTTCAGGTCCGGCGCCTCCAGCAGCGCCTGCTTCTCCTCCGCCCCATAGGGGCTGATCATGGAGAGCGTGTTCACCAGCCGCTCGTTGGTCGAGTGATTGATGCTGTCCCAGTCGGCGGTCAGCTCGTGGGCCTCGAGGTAGGTCTTCAGGACGGTCAGCAGGCGGTCCCGGTCCACCGCGTCCTCGCCTTCGCCGCGGATCAGGTCGTCGGCATAGGGCTCGTAGTCGGCCTCGATCGTCCGATAGGGATCTTCAGTCTCCGTCTCGCCCGCCAGCTCCAGGCGGCAGATCCCGGTCAGCGTGATCAGGATGCGGCCGTCGTCGGTCTCGGAGAAGGCGGTGAGCCGGCCGATGCCGCCGACCGTGCGCAGCGGAAAGGTCTTGCCCTCCGGCGACTGCTCGTCGCCGGCCGGCGCCTTCGGCTGCAGCACCGCGAGCATGCGCTCGCCCGCCAGCACGTCGCTGATCATGGCCAGATAGCGCGGCTCGAAGACGTTCAGCGGCAAGGTCGTGCGGGGCAACAGGATGACGCCGCGCAGCGGGAACACCGGCAGCGTCGCGGGCAGATCCTCCGGTCTCCTGTAGCGATCGGTTATCCCAAGATGCGCGCGTCCTTCGGCGCTTAGGGCCTGTTGAGACTTACGTTGCGGTGCTGGCGGGTCACATTCGAGGGCTGGACGTCGTTGCGAAAAGCTAGAAGTGGAAAGGCACTACGTCGCTTTCCGCGCCTAGCCAGCCCTCGAATGTGACCCGTCCCTCCGGGATTTTGCGAGATTGGCCCATCTCCGCGTCACTCGGGCTTGAATATGCAAGGCATGTCCTGCGCCCTCGTTCCTAAAGCTGGGCCAATCTCGCAAAACCAGCATCCACAACGCAAGTGTCAACAGGCCCTAGACCGTCTTGCGGGCAATCGGGTGGGCAGGTCCCATGAAGCTAAAAAGCCCCTAGGCGAACAGCAGCGAGGAGAGCTGCTGCCGGCCCCGCACGGTGGCCGGGTCCTTCGGGCCCCAGGCCTCGAAGAACTGCACGAGCTGCTTGCGAGCCGCCTCGTCGTTCCAGGCCCGGTCCCGGGCGATGATGGCCAGCAGGTGCTCCATGGCGCCCTCGTGGTCGCCCTGGGCGTTGAGCGCGATGGCCAGGTCGTAGCGCGCCTGGAAGTCGGCGGGCTGGCTTTCGACGGCGCGCCGGAGGCTCTCGGTGTCGCCCGCATCGGCCGATTTCTGCGCCAGGTCGAGGGCGGCCGCGGCGCTGGCGATCGGCCCTGCGTCCGCCTGGTTCGGCGGCGCCAGCGCCAGGGTCTGCTCGGCGCGCTCCAGGTCGCCCGACCGGATGTAGCACTTGGCCAGCCCGGCGATCGCATTGACGTTCTGCGCCTCCTGCTGGAGCACGGCGCCGTAGATCTGGGCGGCGGCGTTGATGTCGCCGGCCTCGAGCTGGGCGTCGGCCTCGGCGATGGCCGCATCGAGGCCGTCGTCCGCCGGGGCGCCGCCGATGCGCTCGATGAAGGCCTTGATCTGGCTCTCCGGCACCGCGCCCATGAAGCCGTCCACCGGCCGCCCGTCCTTGAAGGCGAACACCGCCGGGATCGACTGCACGCCCATCTGGCCGGGGATGGCCGGGTGCTCGTCGATGTTCAGCTTCACCAGCCGCACCGCGCCCTTCGCCGCCTTCACCAGGCGCTCCAGGATCGGGGTGAGCTGCTTGCAGGGCCCGCACCAGGGCGCCCAGAAGTCCACCAGCACGGGCGCCTTGCGGGAGGCCTCGATGACGTCGGCCACGAAGTCGTTGGTGGTGGTGTCCTTGATCAGCTCCGCGTCCGGGATCTCGGCCCCGCCGGGGCCGGCGTTCAGGATCGGCGTTTCCATGGCTTACACGTTCTCTCGACGGTCGTCCGGGCTCATACCCGGCGGTTGCGTTCCATGTATGGGATCTCGCGGGCCAAGATGACCATCTCGGCCCGCTTTGGCAACTCTCAGGTGGCGCCCGCTCCTTGCGCTTCGGCCGCCAGCGCCTCCTCGCTCACGGCCAGCACTGCGGGCTCGTGGCCGCAGGCGCGCGCGAAGGCGAGCAGGTCCGGGGTGGCGATGGTGGTCGTGGCGGTGTTCTCCAGCGGGTGAAAGTTGAGCCGGTCCTGGCGCATCATGTCGGTGTCGAAAATCACACCGACCTTGGCGTCCGGGTCGTTGATCAGGGCGAAGGGCGTCACCGAGCCCGCCGGCACGCCCAGCGTCTCCTCCAGCAGCGCGCCGCTGCCGAAGCTGAGCCGGCCCGAGCCGATGCGCTTGTGCAGGCTTTTCAGGTCGATGGTCGCGGTCTCCAGCGCCACCACCAGCCAGAGGCTGCCCTTCTTGCACTTCAGGAACAGGTTCTTGGTGTGGCCGCCGGGGATCCGGCCCCTGAGCGCCCGGGACTCCTCCACCGTGAAGAGCGGCGGATGCTCCACCGTGGTGGAGGCGATACCGAGGCTTTCGAGGCGCTGCAGCAGATCGTCACGGGTCGCGGGCATGATAGGGCCTTTTGACATTCACGTTGCGGTTCTGGCGGGGCACATTCGAGCGCTGGACGTCGTTGCGAAAAGCTAGAAGTGGAAAGACACGACGTCGCTTTCCGCGCCTAGCCAGCGCTCGAATGTGCCCCGCCAGCATCCACAAGGCAAATGTCAACAGGCCCTGGGCGGAGACCTTGGTTCTTGGCGAGCTCAGCGCTTATTATCCTCTGGCCGCGCCGGCGGCAATGCGCCGCGGCGCCAGGGGGACAGCACGGCCAGGACCGCAATGACCAAGACCGCGTTCAGCGTCTATCTCTACGGCCTCTACCTGATGACCGCCATCGGCGTCCCGTTCGTGGTCATGCCGCATTTCGCGCTGGGCCTTTTCGGCATGACCGCCGGCGACGAGATGTGGGTGCGCCTGGCCGGCGTGCTGAGCGCCGTCATGGGCGGCTTTTACGTCATGGCCGTGCACACCGATCTCACCCGCTTCTACGGCTGGACGGTGCCGGCGCGCCTGGTCTCGGGCGCCTTCCTCTACGTCATGGCGGCGCTCGGCCATGTGGGCCCGGCCATCGTCGTCTTCGCCACGCTCGACACGGTCTCCGCCGGCCTCACCTGGCTGGCCCTGCGCTTCGAGCCCGAGGCGGCGCCGGCCTCGGGCTGATGTGATGGGCCGCCCCCTTGTAAACGCTGTCTTCAGAGCTTTATTGCAATGTGCCGGTCTTTGCGCCATAAACGGGCGCTGCCGCCCCGGCGGCCATTCAATCGAGTGTGCGGGCGTAGCTCAGGGGTAGAGCGCAACCTTGCCAAGGTTGAAGTCGTGAGTTCGAATCTCATCGCCCGCTCCAACTCTTTCCAGACAAGTCACGTGTCAATTCGAGGCCTTTCGCGGCCGCGATTTGACGCGTCGCCCCGCGCCCGTCAGTCCCACTTTCGCGCAGTGGTGTCCGGGATTTGAGTGCAGCCCGGACCCAACCATCGTCATTGCCGGGCTTGACCCGGCAATCCATACCATTTGCCTCTCGATTTCGCTGAGGGGCCAGTGGAATGGATGCCCGGATCAAGTCCGGACATGACGAAAATCGAGGGTGCGGTAGACCACCCGAACGACTGTCCGGGCGCAAAACTTCAGGCCGGAAACCAAGGCCGCAGTTGCCATGCAGACCGACCCGTCCCGAAAACCCCGGACCCGCTGCACGAAAGCGGGAGTTATGAAGGATGGTGCGGTGTGATCAAGATCGAGCAGACTGCCACCGCAATTCGGCCGTCGGCTGCGCACGTCGTCAGTCGGGCGTCGCCTCGAGCTGACGGGACGCCGAGATCAGGGCGCTCGTGTAGGGATGTTCCGGCGCGCGGACGATCCGGTCGGCGGGGCCCGTCTCGAGCAGGTTTCCCGCTCTCATGACGGCGACGGAGCTTGCGACGAAGCGGACCACCGCCAAGTCGTGGCTGATGAACAGGACCGCGAGGCCGCGGCGCGCCATGAGGTCCTTCAGCAGATTCAGGATATGGGCCTGGACCGACACATCGAGCGCCGAGACGATCTCGTCGCAGATCAACACCTGCGGCTCGAGCGCCAGCGCGCGCGCAATCGCGACGCGCTGCCTTTGTCCGCCCGACAGCTCGCGCGGCAGGCGGTCGAGGAACTCCGGCCCCATCGCCACCTCTTTCAGCAGATCGCGAACCCGCGCGTCCCGATCCGCGGGCGTGCCGATGCGGTGAAGGTCGAGCGCCTCGCGGACCAGGGTGGCGACGGTGTGGCGCGGGTTGAGCGAGCCGTAGCTGTCCTGGAAGATGTACTGCACCGTCTTGCGCTGCTCGGTCGTCGGCCCGGAGGCCGGGATGGGCTCGCCGTCGAGCCATATCCGGCCGCCGCCGATCGGCGCCAGGCCCACAACCGCCTTGGCGAGCGAGCTCTTGCCGCTCCCGCTCTCGCCGACGAGCCCCAGCGCCTCGCCCCTGCGCAGCGTGAGCGACACGCGGTCGACCGCGGTGACCGGCGCGGCGAAGATCGAGCGCGGCGGATAGCGGACGGTCAGATCGGCGATCTCGAGCAGCGGCGCCCCGATCTCCGGCTCCGGGAGCGCTGCGGGCGTGCCGTCGAGCGTCGCGAGGCGCGCGGGCGCTGCGGTCAATGTGGGGCGGCAGGCGAGGAGCGCTTTGGCATAGGCGGATTGCGGGCGATGGAGAACCGCGTCCGTCGGCCCCTGCTCGACGACCTGCCCGGCGCGCATGACGACGATCCGATGCGCGAGCCGGGCCACCACGCCGAAATCGTGGCTGATGAAGAGCATGGCCATACGCCGCCGTTCCTGCAAGGCCGCCAGCAGGCTCAGGATCTGGGCCTGAATCGTGACGTCGAGGGCGGTCGTCGGCTCGTCGGCGATCAGGAGCTCGGGATCGCCCGCCAGCGCCATGGCGATGCCGACGCGCTGCTGCTGGCCGCCCGAAAGCTCATGCGGATAGCGCTTGGCGATGCCGGGAACCCCCGCAAGCCCGACCTCTTCGAGACAGTCGTCCAGACGCTCCGGGTCCGGCAGGGCCTCGCGGATCTGGCGGCCGATCGACATGATCGGGTTCAAGCTCGCGGCGGGGTCCTGGAACACCACGCCGATGGTTCCGCCGCGGACCCGGCGCAGGGTGGCGGGATCGAGGGCAAGGACGTTCTCGTCGCCCAGGCGCACGCTGCCGCGCATCTCGGCCAGCGCGTCCTCCGGGCCAAGGCGAGGGATGGACAGCGCCGTCATGGTCTTGCCGGAGCCGGACTCGCCGACGAGCGCGACGGTCTCGGCCGGCGCGATATCCAATGCGACGTCGTTCACGGCGGCACGGTCCGCGCCGCGGAACCGGAGGGTCAGCCCCTCGATGGAGAGGAGCGCGGTCATCGCCGGCGCCTCAAGCGCGGATCGACCATGCGCTGCAAGGTGTCGGTCAGGAGGTTCGCGACCACCACCACCAGGCCCAGCCAGATCACCACCGCCTGAACCGTCGGATAGTCCCGGCCCTGCATGGCGCCGAGCGTCAGGGAGCCGATGCCGGGCAGGCCGAACACGACCTCGAGCGTGATCGTGCCCGAGAGCACGCCGGCAAAGACGATCCCCATCAGCGCCAGCGCCACCGCCAGCGCGTTCGGGACCATATGGACCAGGACGATCCGCATGTCGGAGAGGCCCTTGGCGCGGGCGGTCCGCACGAACTCGGAGCTGCGGAACTCCTTGAGATCCTCGTAGAACATCTTGGCCAGCGTTCCGGCGATGTCCATGCCCAGGATCATCGCCGGCACCCAGATATTGCCGATTGCGGGAATCCAGCCGAGCCAGACCGCGAAGACGATCACCGCCGCGATCCCGATGGCGAAGGTCGGCATGGTGATCGACCAGATGGTGACGAAACCGACCAGGGCCGGGAACGGCGATCGCGGATAGAGGACGGCGAGGATGGGCAGGCCCAGGCCGAGGCTCAGCCCGAAGGCCATGCCGAGCGCGCCGAGCGCTATCGTCGGCGGCAGCGCCGTGACGATCAGATCCATCACCGGCACGGTGAACCGCGAGGAGATGCCGAAATCGCCCTGGAGCATCATGGCGCTCCAAATCTGGAACTGCTCGATCCAGGAGTAGCTCAGCCCAAGCTCCTCTCTGAGCTTGGATTGCTGCTGATAGGTCATGTCTCCCTGGAGGCCGAGCACATCGACGACGTCGCCGGGCACGACGCGGATCAGGAAGAAGGACGCCACGACGATCCCGAGCGCGATGGCAAGCGCGCGTGCCACGTCGAGCGCGAAACCGAGGGCTGCGGCCCGGCGTGCCGTCATGCGGCGATCCTCCGCCGGCCGGGATCGAAGCGGCCGCGCAAGGCGTCCCCGACGATCGCAAGGCCGAATGTCAGGAGCGACAGGACGACGATGGGAAACAGGACCGTGTGCGGGGCCTCTTCCACATGGGGCACGGCGCTGGCGATCATGCGGCCCCAGGTCGGCACTTCCGGCGAGACGCCGAGGCCGAGGAAGCTCAGCACGGCTTCCGACACGATGCAGCGCGGCAGGATGATCGTGAACTGGGTGAGCAGCGCCCCGGCGATGTTCGGCGCGACATGGCGCAATGCGACGCGCGTGGGCCCCGCGCCCAGCACCTTGGCCGCCTGGGTGTAGGGCTTGGCCATCTCCAGCTCGTAGGTCGCCTTGGTGATGCGCGCGAAATAGGGGGAGAAGCCGGCGCTGAGCGCGATGACCACCGAGGTCGCCCCGGGTTCCAGCGCGACGATCAGCGCGAGCGCGAACAGGACCCACGGCAGCGCGCGGACCAGATCGACGAGCGCGAACACCACGAACTCGGCCCAGCGGCCGAGCGCAAGCGCGACCAGGGCGAGCCCGGCGCCGATCAGCAGCGCCAGGAACGCCGCGGCGGCCCCCACGCCGAGGGACAGGCGGGCGCCGAGCAGCAGGCGCGAATAGACGTCCTGGCCGGTATCGTCGGTGCCGAGCCAGTGGCTGGCGGACGGCGTCTCGTTGAGAGCGTAGCTGTAGGCCATCGGATCGTGGGTCATCAGCAGGGGGCCGACGACCGCGATCAGAGCGAACGCGCCCGTCAGGCCCAGGCCGGCCAGGGAGAGCCGGCTCCAGCCCTCGAGCGCAGGCCATCTGCGCCCGAGGCGAGAAGGGGCCGGTAGCCCCTTCCCGAGCTTGTCTTCAACGGCTGTCACCGTCGCTCGATCCAGGCGAACGCGACGCCGCCATCGACCCGGTGGGCCGACGTGTTGAAGCCGATGGTGAAGTCCTTCAGCTCGGTGCGGATGCCGTAGGCCGCCGGGGCGTGGCCGATCACCACCGTATAGTAGTTGTCCATGACCCGCTGCCACGCCGCGCGATAGGCGCGCCGGCGCGCCTCGGCATCGGTGGTCGAGATGGCCTTGCGGACGAGCGCATCGTATTCGGGGTCTTGCACACCGCCCCAGAGATGCGGGTTCGGGCCGTCCGACATCATGCGCACGAAGCGCAGGAAGATGTCGTTGCGCGGACCGGAGCGGCCGGGAAAGAGATCCCATTCGTACTCCGACAGGGCCTTCTGGTAGCCCAGATCGTCATAGGACTTGTGCTCGACCTTGAAGCCCAGCATCCGGATCATCTGCAGCGTCGGCGGCGCGTATTTGGAGTTCTGATGGCTGATGACGCGGACCGTGTGGTCGGCGGCCTTCACGCCTTCCTCGGCCAGGATCGCCTTGGCGCGCTCGAAATCGACCGCGGCGTGCCTGTCGTCCGCGCCGAGCTCGGCGTCGTAGTAGAAGTTGCCCTTCACCACCATCTGATTGGTCTTGATGCCGTAATCGTCGGCCGCGATCTTCAGCAGCGCACGCTTGTCCATGGCATGGGCGATCGCCTGGCGAACGCGGACATTGTCGAAGGGCGGCTTGGGCTTGCGCGTGTTGAAGGACCAGAAGCTCCAGCCGGTGTCGCCGCGGAACGCCACATCGGCGCCCGCGTCCTTCTTGACCGCCTTCACCTTTTTCAAGGGAATCGCGGCGGCGTGATAGTCGCCGGCGCGCAGGCCGAGCGAGCGATCCGCGACTTCGCGCAGATCGAACTCGATCGCATCGACATAGGGCTTTCCCTCCATCCAATAGCCGTCGAACTTCGGGCCCTTCAGGGTGAGCTGCGGCACCCATTCGCCGAACACGAACGGGCCGGTCCCGATCGGCTTGGTGATGGTCTTGTCCCAGCCCTCGGACTCCGGTGCCAGGATCCAGGCCTCGGCGATCAGGTTGAGGAAGGGCGCGAATGGAGCCGTCAGCTTGACCACGAATGTGTGTGCGTCCGGGGTCGAGAACCCTTCGACCTGCTTCATGGCCGTGGTCAGCCAGCCGCGCGAGACCTTGTCGCGGATGCGCTCGAAATTCGCCATCACATCGGCCGCCGTCATCTCGCGGCCATTGTGGAACTTCACGCCCCGGCGGATCTTGAACGTGTAGGTCAGGCCGTCGTCCGAGACCTGCCAGCTTTCGGCCAGGAACGGTTTCGGCTGGCCGTCCTTCGACAGCGAGGTCAGGGTTTCCGCGAAGGGATGCGGGATCGAGATCGTGCCGGTGTGGCGGTGGAAGTCGCTGGTGTCCAATGTCCCCCAGCCGAGTTTCAAGGTGCCGCCATAGCGGGCGGTGTCGGCGGCCAGCGCCGAGCTGGTCAGCCCGAAGGCCAATGCGACAACCCAAACAAGCCTCATCGTCGTCTCCTTTCTTGGTCGCCTCGCGATCGAGGCAGGGTCAGTCCGTCAACGCCGCCACGGGACAAGCCGCGACGGCGCAAGGTCGCCGGTGCGATATCGATCGGATGCAAGCGCCACGGTTCTGCAAGATGACGATCTCGCCCCGCAAAAGACGCTGCTCAACCTTCCGCTCGACCGGTACATCGGCACGAACACAAGCTTGGAATGCCAATAAGTTAGATAAATATATCTGTCATGGCCGAATGCTGTCCCTCAACGTTTGATGAATATTTATTGTCATCCAATTGTCATCAAGTGTTCATCGAAAATTCACAGCCCATTTCTGTTGTTGGTGATCTATCAGCGGTGTGAAAAGCGATCAAGCGACTTTTCTTTACATGCGATGTGAGCTAAATTCACAGTATGAATAGTGGCCTCCCACCCCTGAGGGCGCTGCGTGCCTTCGAGGCCGTGGTCCGTTGCGGCAGCATCACCGCCGCCGCCGCGGATCTCGGCGTCACCCACGGCGCGGTCAGCAAGCAGGTGGCGCAGCTCGAGGACTGGTTCGGGCGCCGCCTCTTCCGGCGCATGGCCACGGGCGTCCGCCCGACACCGGAGACCCGCGCCTTCGCGGAGCAGGTCGGCGAGGCGTTCCATCGTATGCGGCGCGCCAGCGAGGCTTTGGCGAACGTGCAGTGCGACGACCGGGAGCTTCTCGTGCTGGCGCCCGCCACCTTCGCCATGCAGTGGCTGGTCCCGAGGCTTTCCGGCTTCGGCAATCCACAGAGCGACGCGCCGATCCGCGTGCAGACCAGCCAGACCACGGACGACTGGGAGGCGTTCACCTTCGACGTGGCGATCCGCAGGGGCTTCGCGCCGGTCAGGGGCTATCGGACGATTCCCTTTCTGCGGGAGTCACTGACCCTGCTGGCGCCGCCGGCCATGGAACGCGATCTGAAGGCGGGCGGGCCGGACGGCCTGGCCGGCCTCACGCTGCTCTCCGCCGATACGCGCCCGCATGAGCTGGAGCGCTGGCTGGAGGCTGCGGGGCTGGTGCCGACCGGCCGCGACCGGCGGCAGCGCTTCGGGCATTTTCATATCATGCTGCAGGCTGTGCTGAACGGCCTCGGCCCGGCGGTGGGGCCCTTGCCCGTGCTGGCCGGCGAGGTCATGGCGGGCAGGCTCGCCGTTCCCTTCCCCGAGATCGCCATTCCGGGCGTGACCTATTCCGCCGTCGTGCCCGAGGCGAGCGAGACGAGACGCGACGTCCGGGCGTTCGTGCAATGGATCGAGCGCGAGAGCAAAGCGAGCGAGACGACGTTCGACGCCTTCTGCGACGAGCGCCAGATGTCCCTGAGCCGCCGCCCGCTCGCGTCGCTTGTCTAGCGCAGGGCAGTCTGCATCGCCATGTTGCGGGCGAACGGACCGGGATGCGCTTCAGGTGCCGACATCCGCACCGCCGCCCGGCGCGGCATCTTCAGCCCGACCAGGATCATGCGCACGGCGTCCTCCGCCGCCCGGCGCAGGAACTTCTCTCCCTTCTCGATGGCCTCGTCGAGGCTGCAGGGGCGCTTGATGATGCAGGCGAAGGCGTCGATGCCCGAGGCGAAGGTGTCCGTGACGCCCTTGCCGATGGTGCCGGCCAGCGCGATGGTCGGGACGCCCGCCTCGCGCGCCCGGCGCGCCACCTCGCAGGGCACCTTGCCGTGGGGCGACTGGCCGTCGAGCGCGCCTTCCGCGGTGATCAGGAGGTCGGCCGCGCCGAGCGCATCGTCGAAGGCCAGATACTGCATGACGATGTCGAAGCGCGGATGCAGCGTCGCGCCCGTGAAGGCGACGAGCCCGGTGCCGAGCCCGCCCGAGGCGCCCGAGCCCGGCGCATGGCCGATATCGAGGCCGAAGGTCTCCGAGATACGGGCGGCATAGGTTTCGAGCCCGGCCTCCAGCGCCTCCACCTGCTCCGGCGTCGCGCCCTTCTGGGGGCCGAACACCCTGGCGACGCCGCGGGGTCCTAAGAGCACGTTGCTCCAGTTCACCGCCACGTCGATCCGGACCTGCTTCAGCCGCTTGTCGAGACCCGACGTGTCGATGCGTGCCAGCCGGGCGAGCGCGCCGCCGCCGAAGCCGATCTCGCGCCCCTCGGCGTCGAGCAGCCTGGCGCCCAGCGCCTGGGCCATGCCGGCGCCGCCGTCGTTGATGCCGCTGTCGCCGCAGCCCAGGAGGATCCGCTCGGCCCCGGCGTCGAGGGCGGCGCGGATCAGCTCGCCGACGCCAGTGCTCGTGGTCCGGGTCGGGTCGCGCGCGTCGCGAGGCACGAGGCTGAGCCCGGCGGCGGCGGCCATCTCGATCACGGCGGTGCGCGATTCCGCGCCGCCCAGGAAGCCGAAGAAAGACTCGACGGTGCGGCCGACCGGGCCGGTGACGCGCACGGGCCGCATCTCCCCGCCCGTGGCCTTCACCAGCGCCTTGGTGAAGCCTTCGCCGCCGTCGACCATGGGCGCCAGCAGCACGCGCGCCTCGGGGATGGCCCGGCGCACGCCCGCGGCGATGGCGTCGGCGGCCTGCTCCGCGTCCATGGATTCCTTGAAACCGGAGGGTGCGACAAGAACGGTCAGGGTCATGGCTGTGATCTCCCGCTTACGCTTAGGAACTCGGTAACCACAACGGCCGGCCTCCCGCCCTTATTCCGCCCGGCACGAAAAAGGCGCGCCACGGCCGCAGCCGGGGCGCGCCAGGGGGGAGGGTCGTCAGCCTAGAAAAAGTCGTGCGGAATCGGGGCCGCCAGGGTCCCGTCGCCCCTGAGCGCGGCGAGCTGCTCGGGCCAGACGAGCACCGCGAACAGAACCAGCAGCGCGAGCACCAGGGGGCCGAGCACGGCGGCGAGCTTCAGGAGGTCGCTCGAACGGAAGCCGTCCTGCTCGATGGAGGCGAACAGCGCCACGGGCTTGGCGCTCGCCGGCAGCGTCTGGCAGAAGCCGGTGCCGAGCGCGATCACCAGCACCAGCAGCGCCATGTCGTGCCCGAGCCCCGCCAGCGGCACGCCGAGCGCCGGGATCAGGACCGCGGTGCGCGCCGTGCGCGAGTTGACCAGCAGGTGAAAGGCGGTGGCGACGCCGGCGACCATGAGCACGATCAGCACCCGGCTCTCCGTCACCGCCGCGGGCGTGACCTCCAGCAGCCGTGCGGCGAGCCAGGTATCGGCGCCCGTCGCGCTCATGCCCTTGGCCAGCGACATGGTGGCGGCGAGGAACACCAGAAGCTCCACGTCCACCTTGCGGAAGGCGTCCTTGGTCTTCATGCCGGACAGCGACTTGGAGAGCACCGCCGCCGCGCCGATCAGCGCCACGGCCGGCGCCGGCAGCCCGTGCCACGGCATCGTGACCCAGAGCGCGACCGTGCCGGCCACGGCGAGGCAGACCATGGTCTGGGCGCGGGTGAAGGGCGCGCACGGCGCCGCGGCGCGCGCGAGGCGCTTGGCCCGCGCCTCGGCCGGCGCGAACAGACGCAGGATCAGCTCCACCGCCAGCAGCGACGTGGCCAGCGCGAAGGGCAGCGTCAGGGCCGACCATTCGAGCACGCCGATCGGCTGCCCCGTGGCCTTGGCGATGGCGTCGGCCGCGACCACATGGGCGCCGGCGCCGATCAGCGAGCCGCCGGCCGAGAGCAGGATCACGGTCGGGAACATCAGGGCCAGCGGCCGCGTCAGCCGCGGGTCGGGCAGCCGCTCGGCCAGCACCAGAAAGACCGGCAGGAGCAGGGCCGCCCGGCCCGAGGTGGAGGGGATGGCGAACGCCGTGGCCACGATCACGCCGGCGACGCCGTAAAACAGGCCGCGCACGGTCGCGAACCGCCGTGTGGCGGCCAGCGAGACGCGCTCCGCGACGCCGCTGGCCGTGAGCGCGCCGGCCACCACGAAGGCGCTCAGCATCAGCCAGATCATCGGGTGGGCGAGCGAGGCCTCGAGCGCCGCGCCCGGCAGGGCGCCGCTGGCGACCATGGCCACGGCGGCGAGGATGGCGACGGTGACGTCGGGCAGGTCGCTCAGCGTCCAGCCGATCACCGCCAGCGCCGTCACCGCCAGCGCCGCCCGGCCGCTCGCCTCCAGACCGCCCGGCAGCGCCACCGCACA
>JAKSBI010000073.1 GCA_022361215.1 Hyphomicrobiales bacterium
CCCAGTACACTCCGGCCATGACGGCAGATCAGACGCGGGGTCCGGGCGACGGCCGACAGCGGTTCGGGGTGCACTGGACGATTTTCCTGCCGGCGCTCGTGGTGGGCGCCCTTTATAGCGGTGCCTGGCTGTTTCTCATGGCGGCCGGGCGCGGCGACACGACGCTGGCGCGGCTGCTGCTGATCGTCGCCGTGGTCGGCGCGCCGCTGCTGCTCGCGCAGGCCTTCCTGCGCCATCAGGCCTTCGGGCTGGCCGTCGGGTCGCGCGGCCTCTGGTACCGCCGCGGCTGGGTGCGCCCGCGCTGGCAGCGTGTGCCGCTGGCCGAGATCGCCCGGGTCGAGGTCGTGCGCGGGCCGGCCGGGCATCTCCTGGGCGGCGGCGCCCTGGTGGTGCGGATGAGAACGGGAGAGCGGCTGAAGCTCGACGACGTCGCCGTGCCGGCGGACGCGGCCCGCGCCGTTCGTCAACGCCTCGCCGAGCTGGGCGAGGGGGCCGGATAAGGCCGGGTCGTCGGGGCCGCCGGGCTCAGATGCGCTTGCGGGGGCGTCGGGAGGGGACGTATTCGCGGCGGAGATGGCGCCAGAGGCCGAGCGTCAGCGCGCACATGGCCGCGAAGAAGATGGCCACGACCAGCACCGTCAGGCTGCGGCTGAGCAGCGATTCGGTCCCGGAGGCCTCGCCCGCGGGGCGGAACGGGGCGGCGAACGGTCGGGACGAGGCGACTTTCGTCGGCGGGACGCGCTTGGCGGGCCAGGCCGAGCCGATGGTCTTTTTCCGCGTCAGCGGCATCGCCGGCAGCAGGCGGTCCGCGGCGCTCTCGGGCCAGGCGGACACCGTCTCGCCCGGGCGCGTCGGGGAGCCTTCCGCGTCCAGCTCCACGGCCACGAGGCGGGTCATGCGCCCGACGACGCCGTGCTGCAGGGCCACGTCGGCAATGGCGGCGTCGACCGCCTGCGGATCCTGGCCCAGATGCCGCCGGACGTCGAGGGCGGCGATCTTGCGCTTTGCCCAGTAGCGGGCGACGCCGTCGCCGGGCACGGTGTCCTGAAGCCGCAGCACCGCCTTCCAGGGCTGGCCCCGGAAGCTGCCCTCGATCGTCAGGTCGCCCTTCAGCGACGGCAGGCGGGCGGCGAGCACGATCGGCTCGCCGGCATGCAGGTCGGGCAGCGGGTCCGGGGAGACGTCGGGACGCAGGCCGGAGGCCCAGGTCGCTCGCAGTCCCGTCATCACCGGCCGCTCCAGCCGGCGCAGCAGCGTGCGGATCCGATCCAGCCCGTACCAGCCGGGTCCGGCTTCGGTGTAGGAGCCGCGGCCGATCTCCGCCGCGCGGCGCAGGAAGCTGGCATTGCGCTCCGGGCCGATGCCGACGGCGAAGATCCGGGCCTCGCCGCGCCGGGCGGCGATCTCGGTGAAGGCCCGCGCCTCGTCGTTCACCGCGCCGTCGGTGAGCAGCACGATCTGGCGGGTGCGCGGCTCGGCGTCCTTGTCGCGTCCGTCGAGCGCCCGCTCCAGCGCCGGCAGCAGCTCCGTGGTGCCCTCGGCGCTCAGCTCCGTCAGCATGTGCTTGGCCGCGGCAATCGTGTCGGGCGTCGCCGGAAGCGGCCGCTTGTAGAATACCTCGACCTCGGTCCCGAAGCGCACGATGTTGAACGTGTCGTCCGGCCCGAGCCGGTCGAGCGCCATCCTGACGCCCGCCTTCACCTGCTCGATGGCGGTCCCCGCCATGGAGCGCGAGGTGTCGACCACGAAGATCATCTCGCGCGCCGTCGCTTTGGGGGTCGGGTTGACCGTCGGCGGCGAGATCATGGCGAGCACGTAGTCGTCCTTGCCGAAGCTCTCGCGGAAGGCCGTGATCTCCGGCCGCACCGAGCGCCTGGGGCTCCAGGTCAGGTGGAAGTCGCGCTGCCCGCGCGCCGCGCCCTCGTCGAGGGACAGCACCGCCGACCTCCGCCCGGTGCGCCAGACCGTGACCTCGTGGTTGTGGCTCCGCACCGCGTCGAGCGGGAAGCCGGCCTTCAGCGTCACTTGCAGCGAGACGGGCCCCATGGCGCTCGCGCGCCCGCCGAGCGAGGCCGGCGAGGGGGCGGCGCGGCCGCGCGTGCGGTCGAGCAGCCGGGAGACGAAATCCATCCGCGGCTCGGCGATCAGCGGCAGGCGCAGCGCGTAGTCGCTGCCGCTGCGCGCGGCGCGGCCCTGATAGGTGACGCGCACCGTCACCACCTGGCCCGCGCCGATATCGTGCACCGGCGCGGTGAAGACCGCGGCCGAGCGGGCCGCGCGCGGCCCGGCGGCATGGTCCGTCGAGCCGATCCCGGCCGGCGCCGCGACGCCTTGGCCGATGGGCTGGATGCGGCCCTCGATCACGCGTTTGCCGACGACGGCACGCAGGCCGTCCACGCTCGCGCCCTCGGGCAAGGGCAGTGCGTAGAGCCCGTCGAAGTGTCCCAGATTCGGGACCCGAAAGTGCTGCAGCACGGTCGTGCGGACGATCGGCCCGGTCACCTTGATGTCGATGTCCGTGCCGATGCGTCGGGCCTCGACGACCGGGCGTTTGCCGTAAACGGACGCTTTCGAGGTGAGCAGCAGCGCACCCGTTCGCATATTGGCGGGATGGAGGCGGGTGGCGTCGAGCGTGTCGGCGCCGCCGTGCAGGGCGGCGAGGGAGACGGGCCCCGACCAGGCGGCATGCGGTACCATGGCCGCCGGCGCGAAGACCGCGCTGAAGACGAGCAAGCCGGCAACGAGCCACGCCGCGCCGTCAGACATGCAGGCCGAAACGCGGCGTGCTCTCATGAAAATGTCCCAGCAACTTTCTCGGCCGAATCCGCGTACAATAAATCCAGCCGTTTTGGGCGAGGGTGTGCCGAAAGTGCGGCATCAGAACGCAAAAAATAGGGCAGAAATAGGGCGTTGCCGCGATTCGTGCATCTTGGCCGCGAAGCCGGGGCGTGGCTTTCGACGGCCGCGCGCGGTTCGGCGCCGCGTCGTGCTGCCGCCACAGTAGTGGGCCATGGGTTCGATACCGATGATGGACAGTCTGCGTACACTTGTTTCGTCCATGCCGTGGCTGCAGGACGAGCGCGTTCAGCTTTTGCTTGCCGGTCTGCTGGTCGCCTGCGCCGGCTGGGTACTGGGGCGCCTTTTCGCCCGGTCGTCTCGGCGCCGCTGGGACCGGCAGGGGCGTCTGTCGGTCGTGCTCGCGGACCTGGAGGGCCAGGCGGGCCGGCGGCCGACGGCGAAGCTGCTGCGCCGCCTGGCGCGGACGCTGCAGGCCGACCGCAAGCGCGCGCCCCTGATCCTGCGCGCCCTCGGCCGCACGCTGGCAGCCGGACCGGCGGCAGACGAGGACGGCGATGCCCCGTCCGGCGAGGCCGTGGCCGAGGTGCTGAGCGTCGAGGCCGCCGACCTTGCGGTCTGGGGAGCGGTCTCCGACGACAGCGAGGCCCTGACGTTCCGGTTCGCCGCGGCCGAGCCGCAGCGGGACCGCGGCGATCCGACCCAGTTCGCCCCCGGCGAGATCCGCCATCCGGCCGGCATGCCGGAGAGCGTGGCCACGGACATCCTCGCCATGGGCGTGCTGGGCAGCCTGGCGCCGCTGGCCCGGGAGCGGTCGATCGCGCTCGCGCCCATGCTGGCGCCCATCGTCGGGCGCCTCTCGGAGACGGTCTGGGATCCGGACGAGGGGCTGGCGGAGCCGCAGCGCTTCGACGCGCGCCGGGCGCTCGGCTGGGGCCATCTGGTGCTCGGCTTCGAGACGGAGGACGCAGCCGCGCTCGACCGCTCCGCCGACATCTTCCGCGACATCCTGCGCTCCTGGCCGTCCGATTGCAGCTTCGAGGAACGGGCGGAGCTTGAGCTGAACTACGCCGCTGCCAGCCTCGCGGTGGCCGAGG
Organism: Hyphomicrobiales bacterium; assembly: GCA_022361215.1. Lineage (GTDB taxonomy): Bacteria > Pseudomonadota > Alphaproteobacteria > Rhizobiales > Methyloligellaceae > JAKSBI01. The sequence continues at coordinate 3,894 of JAKSBI010000073.1, forward strand.
CGGGCGACGACAAGCGCCCCTACGAGCGGGCCGAGCGCGCCAGCGCCGCCGCGCTCGAGACCTTCAAGCGCACCACGCACCCGCGGCAATGGGCCTTCCTGCAGAACCGGCTCGGCCGTGCGCAGGCCGCCCTCGGCGTGCTGACGGACGAGCCGTCGCGGCTGCAAAGCGCGGCCCAGGCGTTCTCGCGGGCCATGCGCGTCTGGCAGCGCGACGAGACGCCCGAGCTGTGGTCGGCGACGCAGCGGCGCTACGCCTCGGCGCTGTTCGAGCTCGGGCGGCGGACGGTCGGCACGGACGCGCTGGAGCGGTCCGCGGCGGCCCATCGCGAGGTGCTTCTGGCGCTCGAAGGCGAGGAGGGCGCCGGGCAGGCCCTCGGGGTCCGGCTGGCGCTGGCGGAGGTGCTGGTCGCGTTGGGCCAGCGGCGGCCCTGCGCCTACGATCTGGAGGAGGCCGTTCGGCTGCTCGGGCCGGCCCTGGCCGAAGCCGACGACATGCTCGAGGACGAGGCGGATCTCTCCCAGGCGCGGGCCGCGATCCTGCACGGGCTGGGCCGGGCCCATCTCGCCATGGGCAAGGTCGCTGGCGATGTGGCGGCCTTCGAACGGGCCGTGGAGCTGTTGCGGGAGGCGGTCGAGGCCCTGCCCGACGCCGCGCCCGCGCGCGACGGCCTGGTCTACCGGCGCCGGCTCGGCGCCGCGCTGACCCGCCTCGGCGCGCGCGCCGGACGGGCCGAGCCGCTGCACGAGGCGGTCGCGACGCTGCGCGACGTTCTGGACCGGCTCGGCGAGGACGCGCCCGCGCCGGACCGCGCGGACCTGAACTGGCGGCTCGGGCGGGCCTATGCCGCCCTCGGCCGGCTCGACCCCGACGCGGCCTGCCAGACGGCCGCGGTGGAGGCGCTGCAGAACGCCCTCGACGGCTTCGCGCGCGAGAAGCATGCCCGGGCGTGGTCCCAGATCCATTGCGAGGTCGGCGACGCCCTCGTGCACCAGGCGCGCAAGACGCCGGGCGATGGGGCGGAGCCGCTGAAGCAGGCCGTCGCCGCCTATCGCGAGGCGCTCTGGCGCACGACGCGCGCCAAGGAGCCGCTGGAATGGGCCCGCATCCAGAACCGCCTCGGCCAGGCCCTGGCGCTCTGGGGCAGCGAGGGCGGCGGCACGCCCTGCCGGGAGCAGGCGGTGCGGGCGCAGCGCTGGGCGCTGGAGGAGTGGACCCGCGACCGGGTGCCGGCGGACCGCGCCGCGGCCCTGACGGAGCTCGGCAACGTGCTTGCGGACCTGGCGCTGAACGAGCGCGAGACCGACCGCTACGATGAGGCCACGGCCGTCTTCGCCGAAGCCTACGCCATCTACCGCGCCAACGGCTCCGCCGACCTGGCCGAGCTGGCCCGGCGCAACCTGGAAGGCTGCCAGCAGGCCGTCGAGGGGCGGCGGGGCAGGGTGTGAGGGGCTGGGCAAAGCCGGTTTGGAGGCGGGAGGCGTCTCACGCTCTCTCGGCGTCATCCCGGCGCAGGCCGGGATCCATCCGGGGTGCAAATTTCCGGACCTCGGCGGATGGCGTCGAGACCTTGCCGCCGGCTCCGGGCGTCGTCCGCAAGTGCCGCGCCTGGATCCCGGCCTGCGCCCAGTGGTGTCCGGGATTTTGGGAACGGGTCGGTCTGGATGGCAGGCACGGCCTTGGTTTCTGGCCTGAAGCTGTGCGCCCGGACAGCCTTTCGGGTGGTCTACCGCGCCCTCGATTTTCGTCATGCCCGGACCTGATCCGGGCATCCATTCCACTGGCCTCTCGGCAAATTCGAGAGGAAACGGCATGGATTGCCGGGTCAAGCCCGGCAATGAC
>JAKSBI010000319.1 GCA_022361215.1 Hyphomicrobiales bacterium
CGAGCGCGAGCGCACGGTGACGCTCGAGGTCGTGCCGTCGCCGCAGCTCGCGCTGGAAAGCGCCCTCGACCTGATCCGCGACAAGGTCATCGCGCCGGTGCAGGAGGAGGGCCTGCCCGACGGCGTGACGATGAAGATCTCTGGCACCGCGGACAAGCTGACACAGACCTGGGAGGCCATGGTGCGGGATCTGGTGATCGCGCTGATCATCGTCTACCTGGTCATGGCCATCCTGTTCGAGAGCTTCATCTACCCGCTGATCATCCTGCTGTCGGTGCCGCTGGCGGCGGCCGGCGGCGTGGCCGGGCTGGCGCTCCTGAACCTGCAGACCTTCCAGCCGCTCGACATGCTGACCCTGCTGGGTTTCGTGATCCTGATCGGCATCGTCGTGAACAACGCCATCCTGCTCGTGCACCAGACGCTCTTTCACCTGCGCCAAGAGGGGCTGAACGCCCAGCAGGCGATCCTGGAGGCCACGCGCAACCGCATCCGGCCGATCTTCATGTCGACGCTGACGTCGGTGTTCGGCATGCTGCCGCTCGTGATCTTTCCGGGCGCGGGCTCGGAGCTCTATCGCGGGCTCGGCTCGGTGGTGGTCGGCGGGCTCGCGCTCTCGGCGCTGCTCACCCTGCTGATCGTGCCGCCCATGCTGACCCTCGTGGTCGGCTCGCTGGAGCGCCGGACAGATCGCCGCAGCGCGGAGCTGACGGGGAAGATGCCGGCCGAGTAAGGCGGGAGTCGCCAGCACTGCAACGTAAGTGTCAACAGGCCCTAGAGCATGTCGCGATCATTCTGATTCGCGCCATTGCTCTAGATCTTTGTTGAAGCATGTCTTTTTTCCCGAAACCGGTATCCACTTTCGGGAGACATGCTCTAGTCCTGCATCTCCTGAGATGTCAGGAGATTTGCCCATCGGGACATTTGTATGCCATAGTTGCAACCTAGAGTAAGACTATTACAACTTAAAATTGTAATGAGATCGAATAAACGTTCTGCGCGAGGCAATGGCGGCTTTGCCTTATCCAGGACGCATTGATCGATTGTGGGAGGGCATGGCAAACGGTCTTGCGACCGCCCACCGGACTCCGCCGCGATCCCTGGACGGCGGTTCCTGTTTCCGAAGCCCCGTCGGCCCCGCGATCTTCGGCCGGTCGGATCAGACGAACGCCATGCCGGTTGAGATGGAGCGGCGCCCGCGCCGAAAGAGATGGACATGTCGAAGCTGAAAACTGCCGGTCTTGCCTGCACGATGGTTGCGGTTCTCGGTCTGGCCGGCGCCGTCACGGCGATCGCGCCCCCGGTATCGGCGCAGCAGCAGCCCGGCGCCGAGGCGCGCCTCAAGCAGAAGATCAACGCCGGCACGGTCGCCATTCTCGGCGGCAGCAGCCAGGAGGCCTCCCTGCGCATGGCCCACGACATCGCGCGGGCCATGGGCAATGGCGACGATCTCCGCATCCTCCCCGTCAGCGGCAATGGCGGCGCCCAGGCGGTCAGGGATATCCTGTATCTGGAGGACAGGGACATCGGGTTCGTGACCCTCGACACGCTCGACGCCCTCAAGAACGACCGGCGCTACAACAAAATCAAGAACCGCCTCGCCTATATCGCCAAGCTGCACAACGAGGAGTTCCATCTCATCTCGGACGGCAAGATCGCCTCGATCGGCGATCTCAAGGGCAAGGCGGTGGCGTTTCACGGCGCCGGATCCGAGGCGTCCGGCCGGCTGCTGCTGAGCAAGCTGGGGATCGAGCCGGCGAAGGCGATCAAGATGCCGATGGACGAGGCGGCCCTGCGCATGAAGAGCGGCGAGGTGCATGCCGTTCTGTGCCTCACCGGCAAGCCGCTCGACGATGTGGATCGCCTGCTGAAGCTGAACCCGGCGCTCCGGCTGGCGTCCATCGAGTACACGGAGCCGCTGATGGAGTCCTACCTGCCGGCGACCCTGACGGCCCAGGACTATCCGGGCCTGGTCGCGCCCGGCCAATCGGTCGAGACGGTCGCGGTCGGGGCCATCCTGGCGGTCAACAACCTGGCGCCCGGGACCGACCGCTATCGCCGGCTGGAGAGGTTCGCGATCGCCTTCTTCTCCAACTTCCACAAGCTTGCGGCGCACAAGGACCGGCATCCGAAATGGCGCGAGGTCAACCTCGCCGCGCGCCTGCCCGGCTGGAAACGCTTCAAGCCGGCCGCGGACCGGCTGGCCGCCATCCAGAAGGCGGCGGCGGCCCGCAAGGAGCTGATGGCACAGTTCGCCAAGTTCCTGGAGATGTATCAGAAGAAACAGTCGGAGGGCGCGCTGCCGCCCGAGCAACGGGACGAGCTGTTCAATCAGTTCGTCGACTGGCAGAAGAGACTGGCGCAATAGCGCAGGCCGGCCCGCTCTGCCTGCGACGGCGCGGCAGACGAAATCGAGCTTGGCCCGATCCTCTGTCCTTCGTTGCCTGCCATTGGCAACACGAAGCGGCCGACGAGGCCGGGTGTTCGCGCCGTTCTCGTGCGCTCAAATTTACCGCAGTAACGGCCGTCACTTTCTCAATACAGATGTCGGGATCGCATTCGACTGCGCATAGTGGCGCAAGTCTTCGACTCGAAAAAATCAGAAAATGTGGCGATTTACGGAACCGACTTGACATATTGGTGTCGAATTATCAACCTATAATAGATTTGATACAATTATAAGTTGTAGAAGATGCGCTTTGTCGCGCGCCTTGCCCTGCAGGCCTTGGTCGGTGCCGTGCGCAAGGCCGGCCACGCAGGCGGCGGCGAGGGCGCTTTCCGGCACGCTTCATCGGGAGGACGGCGCGTTGCGCCAGGTGTCCTCCGAACGGCCGGGCGACACATCGGCTCACACTGGAGACACCGCTTCGTGCAGAGCATGAGGAGGAAGGCATGTTGCGACAGTCACTGACGGGCCTGGCGCTGCTCGCTCTGTCGGTCCTGCCGGCCGGCACCACCGGTGCGCAGAGCGAGGCCGAGATCCGGGAGCAGGTGAACCGCTCCACGATCTCGATCGTCACCGACGGCGCCGGCGAGGCTTACGGCACCGGCACGGACATCGTGCTCGCCGGCGACATGGCAGCCATGCTCGACAAGGAGAACGAGCTGCGCATCCTGCCGATCATGAGCTACGGCCCGGTGCAAACCGTCCGGGATCTGCTCTATCTGAGGGGCATCGACTTCGCCATGGTGCACTCCGATGTGCTGGCCCATCTGAAGCGGAAGAAGCTCTATCCCTCGGCGCAGACCCGGCTGCGCTACATCGTCAACCTCTACGACGAGCCGTTCCATATCGTGGCGCGGAAGGAGATCCGTCAGGTCAAGCAGCTCGCCGGCCGGAAGGTGGTCGTGGGCAAGCCGGGCAGCGGCGGCGAGATGAGCGCACAGACGCTGTTCGCGGTCCTCGGCGTCAAGCCCGAGCTCGTGCACCACGACTGGACGACGGGCGTCGAGAAGGTGCGCAGCGGAGACGCGGCGGCGATGGTCTACCCGGCGCCCACGCCCTCCAGCTTCGTGCAGGGGATCGACGGGGAGGGTCTGCACCTGTTGCAGCTTCCGGCGAGCAAGACGCTGTTCAAGACCTATCGGCGCGCGGCGCTGACCGGCGAGGACTATCCGAACCTGGTGTCGGCGGGCCAGACGGTGCAGACGCTCGCGTTCGGGGTGCTGCTCGCCGTCTACGACTGGCAGCCCAACACCCCGCGCTACGCAAGGGTCGCCAAGGTCGTCGAGCGTTTCCTGGCCAATCTCGACGCCTTCAGGGCGCCGCCCTGGCACCCGGCATGGGGCCGGATGGAGGTCGCCGCCGCCATGCCCGGCTGGAAGCGGTTCAAGCCCGTGCAGGACTGGCTGGCCAAGAACCCGCAGAAGCCCAAGGGCGATGTCGCGCTGGAGCGGGAGCAGTTCGAGGCGTTTCAGTCCTTTCTGCGCAGCCAGGGACGCCTGCGCGACGTGAAGGACGAGGGGCTCAAGAAGCTCTTCCAGGAGTTTCAGGAGTGGCAGAAGCGCGGCCCCCCTAGGGCCCGAAGCGACGCGGCGCAGCGGGCCGGGAGCGATCGGGGCGCCGCACCCCAGGGCGTCGTCCGCTGAGCCGGCGGTCCGTCATGCCCGCACCGGTTTGAGAATTCCGCGTTAATCCTTTGCCGGGGTGTTGCGGCGGCGGCAAAGAATGCTACCCATGACGCGCGGTGTCCGCGGCGGCCACCGCGGCAATGCGATCTCGCACATGGACCAGAACCTCAGGGGTGGCGATAGCCGGGCGCCCGCGCGGCCCGAACGCAGGATCAGGCCGCGGCCGGCGAACCGCGAGGCTCGGGCGCACCGCCTGTCCGACGGCCGGCGCGTCGGCTATGCGGACTATGGCGACCCGGACGGCTTTCCCGTCCTGGCCTTTCACGGCACGCCGGGCAGCCGCCTGATGTTCCGCCTGGCGGACAGGTCCGCCGCGCAGAAGGGCCTGCGCCTGATCGCGCCGGACCGCCCGGGCTACGGCCTGTCGTGCTTCAGCGAACGCGGCGGCACGCAGCCCGTGGTCGAGGACATGTCGGCGCTGGCCGACGCGCTCGGCATCGACGGCTTCGCGGTCGTGGGCATGTCCGGGGGCGGGCCCTATGCGGCGGCCTGCGCGGTAGCGCTGCCGGAGCGCGTGCGCGCCGCCGCCCTGGTCAGTCCCGTCGGCCTGATCGCGGAGGTGGCGCGGGAGCGCGGGCTCACGCCCAGGCACCGCGCGGTCTTTCAGACGCTCGCCGGGTCGGACCGCCTGAGCCGGGCGGCGTTTCGCCTCCTGCGCTTCCTGCTGTCCCGGGCTCCGGGCCTGACCCATCGCGGCATCGTCGGGCTGGCGGCACCGTCGGACGGCCCGATCCTGCGGCGCCCCGAGGTGCGCGACGACCTGATCGACGGGTTCGGGGAGGGCTTGCGGCCGGGCGTGGCCGGGGCGGCGCGCGACCTGCGGCTGTTCGGCGATGACTGGGCCTTCGATCCGGCCCTGATCGCCGCGCCGTGCCGCGTCTGGCAGGGCGACGCCGACGTCACGGTTCCCCCGGAGGCCGCCGAGCGGCTCGCGCGCCGCATCCCGGGCTGCGAGCTCCGCATGATCGCGGGGGCCGGGCATTACTGGATCTACGACCATTTCGCCGACGTGCTGGACTGGGTGGCGGCGCGCTCTGCCGTCCCGGCCCCGGAAAGCCTGGCGCTGTGAGGCCGACGGCTCCGTGATCGCGTTCAGCTCCGGTCAGCCTTTGGGCCAGGGTGCCGACGATCTGGCCTGAAATCGGCCGAATTCTCATCCCCGCGGTGCCCGAATCGCGGCGGGACTTGCCAGACCGCATCCCAGTTGACACCATACCCTTTCGTGCACTTCGCAAGAGCAATGTGGATGCCGAACAGTCGAGCAACAGAATAGGGAGGAACTCATGGGCCAAGCGCAGGGCCAAGACGGCCGCAGCCCCCGCTGCATCGCACTTGTTGGCCCCTATCTCAGCGGCAAGACGTCGCTGTTGGAGGCCATTCTCGCACGCACCGGCGCCATTTCGCGGCAGGGCACGGTCGCGGACAAGAACACCGTGGGCGACGCCTCCCAGGAGGCCCGCGACCACGGTATGAGCGTGGAAACCAATGTCGCCGACGTCGAGTTCCTCGGCGACAGCTTCACATTTGTCGATTGTCCGGGGTCCATCGAGTTTCAGTACGACGCGGTGGCAGCCTTGCCGGCCTGCGACGCGGCGGTCGTGGTCTGCGAGCCGGACGACAAGAAGGTTCCCGCGCTGCAGCTCATCCTCAAGCATCTCGAGGATCACAAGATCCCGCATTTCCTGTTCCTGAACAAGATCGACAAGGCCGAGGGGCAGGTCCGCGATCTTCTGCCGATCTTGCAGCCGGCCAGCGCCAAGCCTTTGGTTCTCAGGCAGATTCCCATTTGGGAGAACGAGATCGTCACCGGCTTCGTCGACCTCGCCCTGGAGCGCGCCTATGTCTACCGGGAGCACGAGCCGAGCCAGATCATCGACATGCCCGAGGCCATGTCGGACCGGCGCGACGAGGCGCGCTTCTCGATGCTGGAGCAGCTTGCCGACTATGACGACGAACTGATGGAGCAGCTGCTGGAAGACATCGAGCCTCCCCGCGACAAGGTGTTCGACGATCTCTCAAAGGAAATGCAGGACGGCGACATTTGTCCCGTTCTTCTCGGCTCTGCCGAGAACGGCAATGGCATTCTGCGTTTGCTCAAGGCGCTGCGCCACGAAGCGCCGGGCGTGGGCCAGACAGCGGAGCGGCTTGGCGTCACCGACACACAGTCATGCGCCCAGGTGCTCAAGACATTTCATACCGAGCATGGCGGGAAACTGTCGCTCATGCGCGTGTTCACCGGCTCGTTTTCGGATGGCGCGACTGTCTATTCAGAAGATGCGGATGAGCGGATCTCCGGCATTTTCACCCTGATGGGGCAGGACCCGGTCAAGGGAGGCGATGCGGGTCCCGGCTCGACGGTCGCCCTCGGCCGTATGGAGGCCATCAAGACCGGTGAAACGCTCGGTCTGGAAAAGGGGTCGGTTCCGAAGATTGAAACGCCGCCGCCACCATCACCGGTCATGGGTCTCGCGGTTACCGCCGCCGAGCGCAAGGACGAGGTGAAGATGACGGAGGCCATCGCCAAGATCATCGAGGAAGACCCGTCCATCTCGCTGGCTCACAGCCAGGAACTCGGCGAGATGGTGATGTGGGGACAGGGCGAGATGCACCTGCGGGTGGCCCTGGAGCGCCTCAAGCGGAAATACGGCATCGCCGCGCAAACACGTCCGCGACAGGTTCCTTACAAGGAGACGATCAAAAAGCCGATCGAAATCCGCGGCCGGCACAAGAAGCAGTCCGGTGGACACGGCCAGTTCGGCGATGTCGTCGTGGATATCAAACCATTGCCGCGCGGCGGCGGTTTCGAATTCAGCGACACCATCACCGGCGGCGTCGTGCCCAAGCAGTATATCCCGTCCGTCGAGACCGGGGTGCGGGAGTATCTGACCAGCGGTCCGCTTGGTTTCCCGGTTGTGGACGTGTCCGTTTGCCTCAAGGATGGGTCGTATCACAGCGTCGACTCATCGGACCAGGCGTTCAAGACGGCGGGTTCGCTCGCCATGCGTGAAGGCATGCCGAAATGTGCCCCTGTTCTGCTTGAGCCCATAATGGCGGTTGAGATCGCGGTTCCGTCGGAAGGGACCGCGCGCATCAACCAGATCATCACCGGGCGTCGCGGCCAGATCCTGGGATTCGATGCGCGGCCGGGATGGGACGGTTGGGACCTCGTTCAGGCGCATATGCCCGAGGCGGAGATGCAGAACCTGATCATCGAGCTGCG
>JAKSBI010000843.1 GCA_022361215.1 Hyphomicrobiales bacterium
CCGTGCAAAGACTTGGCCATGAGGGTGGCGGGCCACGCGTGACGAAGATGCGAACTATTCCTTCGCTATTGCGCTACGCTAGGGCAGATTTGCAGTCGAAATCGTCGTGCTTCGCGCATAGCGACAGGTTGACCAATTCTCGATATCAATCATCCTGTTGTTCTACACGGGTGCCTGCTTGTTCTTGCGACGCCATGCTTGAGGTCAAGATGGCTTTTGAAAGAGCGACAAGACCCTTCAAGTCCAGACGGGCAGAAAGAGCATCCTTCTGCAGCAATTCCTCTGTTAAATGCGGATGAAATTTTTCGAACAACAGGTTCGGCGAATGCGCAAATAGGTCTACCTCTTTGCCATTTGCCAGAGCCGAAAGTGCGTCGATCAACTCCGGGCTTTCATCCTTTCCGAACACTTCCAGAAACCCATCGTGTGTTTGCACGGTGAAGCCGTGCGCGCGAAGAGCGAGTGCTAAGGTCGTTGTCCGAACGGAACCCGTTTTCGTCGCTATGACAGCAGAGTTGTCGCTGAGCTGCGCAATCCTTCCGGGGTCAAATTGTAGCTGGCCGTAGTTGCTGCGTGCCTCGTCGAGTAGCTCCAGCGCAGTCGCATCAAGATAGATCGGGCGCTTTTGTCCCTCCAGAACGTCGAACATTCGTTCGATCACCCGGTCGTGGATGTTGCCAGGGTCGCCCACAAAGATGGGCGGCACTCCGGCCTTCGCCGGTGCAATCATAATGACACGATCCCGGTCGAGAACCTCCTTTACCAGCCAGCGCCTGCCCGAAAAAATGAGAAGCATTCCGGGCGCGATCATGTTGTCGATGGGAAGTGTCCCGAGCTCCTTGCCGCCGGAAATCAGCCGGTATTCCTCGGGTGTCTGAAACACGGCGTAGAAGCTATAGTGCTCGACCAGCTTTTCGCCATTGGCGCCGAGCAACAGAAGTCCATCGCTGGCTTGCTCAATGAGCGTAACCTCAGGGTACCCAAGGGCTCGCAGAACATTCAGAAACAACTGGGTATCGACCTGACGAAATGGCCCGATTTGGCATAGAATCCCGTATAATTGCTGCGCACGTATTCCGCCCCGTTCGGCGATCACCGAGAGGATTTGGTGAACGAGGGTCGAAAGGTGCAGGGCTTCGCGTTGCGGCGGTTCGCACCAGCCTTCCAAGAGCAATTCGATCATTGCAATGGCCCGCACCATCCCAAGGCGAAGGCGGTCCGAAAAATTGCTAGTAGGCGTGAGCTTCGCCTCGACTGCGTATTGCCGAAGGATGGCAGGCTTGCCGGGTCGCCGTCCTGATCGGCCAAGCCTTTGCCTGAGCGATGCTACGCTGAACGGTGCGCCGATCTGGCCGACACAGGTTACATCGCCAATGTCGATTCCCAATTCCAGCGTGGACGTACAGACGGCGGTCGTTGGCGCATCACCATTTTTCAGACGGCGTTCGACAAAGTCTCGATGCTCGCGCGATAGGCTGGCGTGGTGAGGGTAAAACTCCTGTGGCAGGTGTTCCTTTTCGCAAAGTGCGCGCAACCGATCTGAGTAGATTTCAACTGCCTGACGCGCACCGCCGAAAACAAGATTGTCGCCGCCTCTCAGGTGTTCGAAGAGATGCTGCGCAATGGCATCCGTCGCTGAAGGGCCTTCGTCGTCCTTGTCGCCAGCAACGTAGCCACGGAGCTGGATCTGCAATTCGGCTGATCCGCTTTTGGCAATGACCTGCTCGACATCGCCAGGACTGTCGGGACGAAGATAAGCCTTCGCCAGCTCCATATCTCCGAGTGTGGCCGACAAACCAACGCGGCGAATTGGTCTCTTGAGAGCAATTTCGAGGCGCGTGAGAAGCGAACGCATCTGGATGCCGCGCTCACTGTCGAGGACCGAGTGCAATTCATCAAGAATGACTGCGCGCGTTGCGCCAAACAGCCTCGGAATCTCCAATCCGTGTCGAATGAATAGGGCTTCGAGAGACTCCGGAGTGATTAGCAGCGCGCCCCTCGGTCGCTTGGTAGCCTTAGTCTTTATCGACGACGAAACGTCGCCATGCCACGGCGTGATGGGCAAGTCTGTGTCGCGACAAATGTCTTCAAGTCGCCGCGCCTGATCGGTGATGAGCGCCTTCAGTGGTGCGACATACAGAATGTCAAATCCGGAACCCTCACTGGATTCATCCAGCACTTCGGACAGCAGCGGGAGAAATGCGGCCTCTGTCTTGCCTCCGGCGGTGCTGGCAGCGACGATCAGATCGCGATCGCCGTCCATGAGCACGTACGTTGCGCGGGCTTGGATGTCCCGCAATTCCTTCCAGCCTTGCTGGCGAATCCATTTCTGGATTGGTCGAGCCAGCTTGTCGAACGCCGTGCTCAAAGTCGGAAGCTGGCTAGCTCGTCGCTCTCGGGGATAGCGCCAACACTCTCATCTACGTCGCTCATGTCATCACCAGAATCTTCCGCCACGTCGAGTTCTTCGATGAGGTCCGACCACTCGACGCCTGGGTTTTGTTCGAGCACAGCCAGAAGATTCACGAAAGCCGTGACCGTGTTTCGGGGGGTTCTGAAATAAGCCTCCCCGATCCTGTCCGAGCAGTGTGCCATGAAAGCTTCCAAGGCGTTGTCTGGCAGGCTTGATTCATCGCCCTGCATGACGGCGCGAATGTTGGCCAGAAGCACGAACAGGTCTTCGGGCGTAAGGCTGGCCAGTCGAATGACCGGCCCCGAGAGATCGACCAGTCCGTCACGCGCAAAAGTGTTCTCTGCGAGGCGAGATTGGAGGGCCTCATAGCTGTAGAGGCCGCGCCGCGTATTCATGAGGAATTCCGGCGTTCCACCCATGAGGAACCCAAGGTTCTCAGCGCTCCCTTGGAGAACGTCGTTCAGAATGCGTAGTATTTGCTCGTAGTTGGCGTTGCGGGCCTGCGATGAATTCAGCTTATAGAGATTGACCATCTCGTCGAGGCCAACGAGCAAGCCCTTGTAGCCCGCTTCACAGACGAATGCCGACATCAGTTTGAGGTGGTCGTAGACGATGGCGTCATTCACGATGGTGCGAACACCGAGAGCCTTACGAGCATCGGTCTTGGTCGCAAACTCGCCACGCAGCCATCTGATCGCTGCGGATTTCAGTTCTTCATCGCCGGTTTCGTGTCCCTCCCAATACCGGCGGATCACCTGCGCGAAGTCGAAGCCTCCAGTCAGTTCCTCGAAATGGGCAAGGCGCTGGCGAATGACTTCGTCGGTGGATTGTTCTTGCGCCTCAGCGTTGTGGTGGGCCTGGCTGACAAATCGCTCGATAACATTCGACAATGCGCCGCCGTCCGGCTTAGTTCGGGTGGCAAGGTTTCGCGCCATTTCTGCATAGAGGCCTCGCGCTTGCCCGCCGGTTGCGTGAATACGCCGGTCGGGGGCAAGGTCGGCAAACATTACGACCAGACCCTTTTCGAGCGCCACGAGTCGGATCAGGTTCATGAAAAAGGTCTTCCCGGAACCGTATTCGCCGATGATAAAACGAATTGCAGAGCCGCCATCGGCGATCCGGTCCATGTCCTTGACGAGTTCTTCAATCTCGCGCGCTCTTCCGACCTGGATGTGCCGAAGCCCCAATTTGGGAACAACCCCGGCGCGTAGCGCTTGAACGATGGCGTCGCGTTCGCGCGGTTTTAGTCTCGACATGGATTAAACCCCCTTTGCAATCTCGGCCTTCAACGCATCGGCTATGTCGGGCGATACGTCGTATCCGTCATACTCATCGAGCAAGGCTTCATCGAATTTGTCGAAAGCCCATTCGTTGATTACCTCCAGCGCGCCAGACGGCATGAGTCCTTGCTTTTGGGCAATCTCTTCAAACTCTTCGTCAATCCAATGTTCGCGCTGGATTATCTGCTCCAAAAGCAAAGCGTGCTTGGGGTCGAGTCCAGCCAGTGACGCGGGCAAAGCGGGTCCAGCGACAGACGCATCGCTCTCGTCATCGTCCACCGAGAAAATTTCGCCAAGTACGTTTGAAACGCGCTCGGTGTCATTTCGAATGGCCGCAATGCGCGCTGCATCGAGAGAAGCGGCTTTGGCTTTTGGTTCATCCGGTATTTGTTCGCCCGGCGCTTCCGCTTCGGCGGCTTTAACGCGAACCGGGCCGTCTGGCGCGTCGCCAGCATGGAGGTCGGCGTAAACGAGGCCAGCATCGATCCCGAGAGCCTTGTAGATCTTCTCGATGCAAGCCACTTCTTCAGACTGAATCACGCTGTCAGCGTGGGCTATCGTGACAACCGCCGCGCGCAGGGCGAGATGATGCTCTGCGCCCGCATCTTTCAGCTTGCTGCGCAGCCATGACATGTCTGGCGGAACATCGAGATACCATTCGAGATTGGCGTGGAGACGCTTCCTTTCAAGCTCAGCCAGACCCGTAGTCGCTTCGATCTTTTCAAGGAGTGCTCTGCGTTCGGCTTCCACAATTTTGCTGTCGGCATGTGCGACGAAGGTCGCCAGCGCTAGTTCGAACAATTCGGTCCGATAGGCCTGGGAGACATCTTCAAGCTGTTCGACCGGCTCGCCCAGCTCAAAGATCACGACGGGTTCGTCGATTTTCGGTCCACGTAGCGAAAATCTTGGGTCGGGAGCCATACAGAAGCCGATCCGGGCGAGTGCATCAGCTGCGCCAGTCAAGTTCCGCTTGCCAAGCTTCTCCGGCATTTCGCCTTCCAACCGCGCGATCAAATCGACCGCAGGAACCAGGCCGCCTGCCGTTACTTGTTCGCGCGCCCAGTCCTTGAGTTCTTCCAATTCGTCTGACGGGAACAGCCTCCAAAGCTCAGCAGGTAGCAGCGCTTGTGCCTCTATGGTCCCTCGGCCATCTGGATTTCGCCCAAGATACCGGCTGAATTTATCGAGTTCATCCATTGCCTCATCTGCGATTTTTTGTGCTTTCTGCACCGGGGAACGCAGATCAGATACGTCAGGGATCGCAACATCACCGCCATCCCCCGCCGTGAGATTGACGGAGCAATTGAACTCGCTGGATGCAGCACGATAGTCCATTTTCAACAGTTTGCGTGGCGTTCGCACCTTCAAGCCATCGGGGTACAGCGCGTCGAATTTCAGTTTGAAAAGTGCTTTGAATTCGTTGCCGCAGCGCTCGGCTGGAGTGCGAAGGCGTCTTTCAGGGTGACATTGAAGCCAGAGTTGTAACCATTCGGCATCGAAGGGTTTGTCTTCGGCGATCATGCCGCCGAGCGCGAACTTCAGTGAAAATGGCAAGTCCCAACTGCGGTTCTCAAGGATCGCCTGCTTGAGTGTCGCATCGTCCAAGGAGATGCCGCCCATCGCCATGATACGCGCGATGTCGAGGAACTCACCGAGATACCTTTGGGCGGAGTAGTTATCGGCGAAGAGAACTTTCAGGCGTTCAACCTCCGCAACTATTTCCTGCTTCTCATCGTCGGGCGGTTGATCGATCAGAAACCTCCGCTCCAGGCCATAGAAGAACAGGAACATGTAGCCGGGGTTGATCGTCCCATCTTGGCGACCACCAGTCAGCCAATCGAGATAGGTGGCCCTGCAAACGGCTGGGATGCTCGAATAGCCCGGCCAGTACGACATGTTATCGCCATTCTTGTCCGACCCGACCCGCGCGACGGATAACGATGGATCGATGTAGGCTCGACAGCTCTCGCCATAGTAGGATGAGCCAATGCGTGGTGGTTTGCCGACGTAGACCATCCCATCGATCGTGCGACCTGCGATAGTGACCGATTGCCCCTTTGGCACCCAGCCTTGCGACCTTGTTGGTGGGTTTTGGTGCAAACCTTCTGATTGTAACTGTTGATCCATGAGAGGACTGGACCGGCCTTGCCGCGCAAGTTTTTCAGCTGATCTGCGCTCTGCGGCTGCTTCAAGATCAGCTCTCGCTTGGCGCCCTGCTCGAATGAGTTCGGCATTATTCTGCTTTGGCTGGTAGCGTTTGGCTTGGCGGAGCGGCTCGCCTTCGCTCGCCATAGGCATATGGTCTTCGCCCCCAGTGCCCGCTTTTTTTGCGATCATGGCTGTACGACGTCTTTCGTACCACCAGACAAAAGCAATCGGCGCGAGAAGAGCGAACAGAGCTTCGAGCGCATCGGGTAAGCTATCCAGTATGAGTGCCGCAATTATTACGCAAACAAATAAAGATCCTACGTAAAGCCCGCTAATGCGGATGATTTTCCAAATCAATGACATGATCTATCAGTGCCAGTTTTTCGCATTTTGGTCACGTATGTTGTCTATTGCCCGCGCATATTTATCTACAAGGTCGTCTGTCTTCACTTCAGCGCCGACACAAACCATCGCGAATCTATAAGCCAGTCGGATTGCACTCTGTCTCGCTAATTGTTTGAAGCATGCGATCATATCGTTCGCTATGATGGATACGGTTTAGGAGCGGCTCGGCTGTAACAGCACAGCTTTTTCGCGGCTTTACAGATGCAGCAAGTATGCGATCTGTCTGCTGAAGGCGACCATCAAAGCAGCAAAACTTGCGTCGCGTATCATCGTGCTCTGTCGTGCTACCTCGTGTTCCCGGAAAGAGTACAGCGTTTTGCTACTGGGGCAACGATTGGAGGGCGAGATAAAAGGAGCAGCACGCTCGCGCCCTACCGCTTTGTTGTTGTTATGTTTTTAGAGTGCCGCGCGAAATGCTGTAGTGTCATGCATCTATGTAAGCCCTTGGTTTTGAATGGCTTTCACCGTGCCGCATATTTTCCCCCAGTCAGCCTTCGCGGTCTCATTGGACATGCCGCTCGCTCTGGGCTCACCAAGGGGATGCGCGCCACACCCTCTCCACCGCCGCCGCTCGCCCGGGTCCGGGCGAGGCGAGCGACGGCGGCTCCGAGGGGATGGCTTGGCGAGGCCGGGATGAGGAAGAAGAACTGCGCAGCAGGATAGTGGGACCAAGCTTCTGGCAAGCGCCGATCCGCACTCCACCTGTCTTCGCCGCAGCAGGCACGCCACACGGCAAGCGGACGTTTCAATCCGGAAATCACGTCGCCAAGATGCTGACATGCCCAGTCACAATCGTAACTCATTTCCCCCTGACCGCTCGCCCCGGATCGATCTCTACGACTACTGCGAACTGCCCGAACCAAAGCCACGGGGCCGTCCTGTTGCGAACGATCTGTCGGATTGGCGGGTCGTGGATGATTGGCCGAACGATGTGCCGGTGATGCCCGAAGACGTCGATGTCTTCGAGCGCTGGTTCGGAGACCTCCTCGACGAGATGTTCGGGCCAGCTTCCAACCGCGATTAAGCAATCGAAACGACTTGCTATGACTGCCTCATTGGAGTATATTGATAATGGTGAAAGAAGCGCCGGTCAGCGTCATCGAGACGCCGGAATTCATCTCCGCGACAGGTCGCATGATGAATGAAGAGGAGCGTGCCTTGTTGGTGGATTATCTCGCCTACAATCCTTCGGCTGGCGATCTCATTCCCGGCACGGGCGGTGTGCGCAAGCTGCGATGGGCCTTGCCTGGTCGCGGTAAGCGAGGCGGCGCGCGAGTGATCTACTTCTTCCACAGCGGCGCCATGCCGCTCTTCGCGCTGACGGCTTTCGCCAAGAACCAACGTACCGATATCAGCCGGGCCGACCGCAACGGCTTCCGCGAGCTGACAGCGCGATTGAAGGAAGCCTATCTCAAAAGGAGCACATCATGAGCGGCAAGGCAGCCGATAGCATCAGGCGCGGATTGGAAGAGGCCGTGGCCTATGCGGAGGGTACGGCGGACGAGAACCAGTATGGTGTCCACATTCCTGCTGTGATCGACGTGAAAGCGATCCGCATGAAGCTGAACATGACGCAGGAAGAGTTCGCCGGGCGCTTCGGCTTTTCGATCAAGACGCTACGCCATTGGGAGCAAGGACAGCGAGCGCCGGAAGGCCCGGCGCGTGCCTATCTGCTGGTCATCGACCGCAATCCAAAGGCGGTGCAAAAAGCCTTGAGGAAAGCGGCGTGAACGCGCCGCAGCCTGTCGTGAAGCAGCGGGCCGCGCTTTACCTGCGCGTCTCCACCGCACGGCAGGCCGAACATGACGTGTCGATCCCCGACCAGAAACGACAGGGCGAGACGTACTGTAAGGCCCGCGGTTACGAACTCGTCGAAACCTATGTCGAGCCAGGGGCGTAGGCGACGAATGATAAGCGGCCGGAGTTTCAGCGCCTGATCGAGGCCGGTACGGCCAAACCGGCCGCCTTCGATATCGTGGCGGTCCACTCGTTCAGCCGTTTTTTCCGCGATCATTTTGAACTCGAATTCTACGTCCGCAAGCTGGCGAAAAATGGCGTGAAACTGGTTTCGATGACGCAGGAACTCGGCGATGATCCGATGCACGTCATGATGCGCCAGATTATGCCCCTCTTTGATGAATATCAGTCGAAGGAGAATGCCAAGCACACGTTGCGAGCGCTGAAAGAAAACGCGCGGCAGGGATTCTGGAATGGCTCGTTGCCGCCGGTCGACTATCGCGTCGTCGATGCCGAAAAGCGCGGCGCGAAGGTCAAGAAGGTCCTGGAAATCGATCCGCTGCATGCGGACACGATCCGGCTGATGTTCCAACTGGCGCTCAACGGCGATGGAGAGAATGGACGGATGGGTGTCAAGGCCATCGCCACCTATCTCAACGAACGCAAGCTCTACACGCGCACAGGGGGACGCTGGGGCGTTGGCACCGTCCACCGTATCCTGACCCGGCGAACCTATATTGGCGAGCACGAGTGGGGAAAGAGCTACAAGGACGGGACGCCCAAGAAGCAGACCGAAGTCATCATCGTTGCGCTGCCGCCCATCGTGGATCGCGAGACGTTCGATGCAGTTCAGAAACTCCTAAAGAAGCGCGCGCCGATGGTGACACCGGGCCGCACCGTCAGTGGGCCGACCTTGCTGACCGGCATCGCCTTCTGCGCTGATTGCGGTGGCGCGATGACCTTGCGCACATCGGGCAAGGCAAAACACTACCGCTACTACACCTGCTCAACAGCCGCTCGCCAAGGCAAGACCGGGTGCTCGGGCCGCACGATTAGAATGGATAAGCTGGACCATCTGGTTGCGGAACATCTCGAACGCCGTCTGCTCAATCCGAAGCGACTGGAAGATCTGCTGTCAGCGCATCTGGACCGCAGGGAAGAGCGAGATACCCGCCGCCGCGATACGGCCAATGAACTGACGAAACGGGCAGCGGAAGCCGAGCAGCGCTTGAAACGTCTCTATGACGCCATTGAAAGCGGGATTGCTGATCTCGACGATCCGTCCTTGAGAGAGCGTGTCGCAGAACTGACGGCGACCCGAGACCAGGCGCGCATCGATGCCGAGCGCGCGAAGAGTACGATCCAGAACGCGGGCCAGCATCTCTCGCCGGAGCACCTGCGCCGGATGGCGGTGTCTGCTCGCGAGAAGATGCGTGGAAAGGACGGCGGATTTCGGCGCGATCATCTGCGGGCTTTGGCGCAGAGAGTCGAGGTCGCAGACCGTGAAGTCCGCATCATGGGGTCGCATGACGAACTGATCCGGGTGCTGGCTGCTTCGAATGTCGCAGGAACGGCGGCGAACAGCGTTCGCACTTATGTTCCAGGATGGCGGAGAGGAAGGGATTCGAACCCTCGAGACGGGGTTACCGCCTACTCCCTTAGCAGGGGAGCGCCTTCGACCACTCGGCCACCTCTCCGCCTGCGGAGATAGCCTGAAAGCTCGGCCGCTTCAAGTGCGGCTCCTGCG
>JAKSBI010000455.1 GCA_022361215.1 Hyphomicrobiales bacterium
GCATTGGGCGAGATCGAGGGAAATGGCACCCCCTAGGAGAATTGAACTCCTGTTTCCAGGTTGAAAACCTGGCGTCCTAACCACTAGACGAAGGGGGCGCAGGCACCGCGTCATATAAAAAGGATTCCCGGCGGTTGCAAGCCCCGCCCGGACCTCTCAGGACGACTGCGCACGCGGATCCGCGACGTCCTCGATGACCAGCTCCACCTTTTCGCGACCGCCCCAGTTGTCGCGCCGAAGGTGGCCTGCCACATGGAGCGGATGGCCGTGGCCTTCCGCCAAGAGCCGGCCGACCGGCGTATCGGCCGAGCGGAAGGCGATGGCATCGATCCGGCCGCCGTCGTCGGAGGCGAGCACGCAGCGCGTGTGCGCATTGCCCACGACCTTGGCAAAGGTGCAGCGATGCGCGGCAAAGGCGAAGCGCGGCTGGGGATTGCCCGCCCCGAACGGCCCGGCCTGTTCGAGCAGCGCGGCCAGTTCCAGGCTCGCGCCGGCGGCCATCAGAGCGCCATCGATCTTCAAGTCGGCGGCGCCCCGGGCGGAGGCGACACTCTCCGCGAGCGCGGCCTGAAGGAACTCGGTCAGCGCGCCGAGCTTCTCGCGCTCGACGGTCAGCCCGGCCGCCATGGTGTGCCCGCCTCCCTTGACGAGCAGGCCGGTGTCGACCGCCTGACGGACCGCCGCGCCGATGTCGGCGCCGGCAATGGACCGGGCCGAGCCCGTGCCCTGCCCCGCCTCCGTCCAAGTGATCACCAGGGACGGCCTGCGAAACCGGTCGGTCAGCCGGCTGGCCACCAGGCCGACCAGCCCTTTGTGCCAGTCGCCGGATGCCGCGACGATCAGCGGCGCGTCGGGATCGGCCTCGAGCAGGCTCTCGGCCATGGCCGTCGCGCCCTCCAGACACTGCGCCTCGATGGCCTTGCGCTCGGCATTCAGGCGGTCGAGCGTTCGGGAGATCTCCAGGGCCTCGGCGTCGTCGCCGGTGGAGAGCAGGCGCACGCCGAGATCCGCGCTCCCGATGCGGCCGCCGGCATTGATCCGCGGGCCGAGCACGAAGCCCAGATGGTAGGGGGTCGGCTCCGCCGCGAGCCCGGCCACGTCGGAGAGCGCACGCAATCCCACATTGCGGCGGAACTGCATGATGCGCAGCCCCTGCGCCACGAGGGCGCGATTGAGGCCTTCCAGCGGGACCACATCGCAAACCGTTGCCAGTGCGACCAGATCGAGCCATTGCAGGAGATCCGGTTCAGGCCGCCCCTCGCCATACCACCCGGCGGTGCGAAGGGCGCGGACCGTGGCCACGAGGACGAGAAAGGTGACGCCCGCGGCCGCCAGCCGACCCTGTCCGCTCAGATCGTCCAGCCTGTTGGGATTGACGATGGCTGTGGCCTCGGGCAGCGCCTCGCCCGCCTGATGGTGATCCAGAACGAGAACGTCGGTGCCGAGCGCCGTCGCCGCCTCGATGGCGGCGTGACCGCTGGTGCCGCAGTCCACTGCCACGATCAGCGCGGCGCCCTCTTCGGCCAGCATCCGGAACGCCTCGACATTCGGCCCGTAGCCCTCCGTGAGGCGGTCCGGAATGTAGACTCTCCCCTCATGCCCATGGGCGGCCAGAAAACGCCGAACCAAGGCGGCGCTTGCTGCCCCGTCCACGTCGTAGTCGCCGAAAACGGCGACGGGCTCGCGGTCGACGATGGCCTGTGCCAGGCGCGCGGCCGCGCGGTCCATATCGCGCAGGGTCGAGGGGTCCGGCATCAGGGCCTTCAGCGTCGGGTTCAGGAACTGCGACACCGTCTCGGGCCGGGCGCCGCGGGCCGCGAGCACGCGGCCCATCAGATCCGACAGGCCGTGCTGCTGGGCGATGGCGGTGGCCACATGGCCGTCGGCGGGATCGAGCCGCTCGGTCCAGCGAAACTGCCGTGCCGAGCATCGCACACCCAGAAAGGCGTCCGGCGTCCCCATTTGAAGCGATGCTGCCAGTCCCGTTGCCATCAGACGTCCGTCGCTGCCGGACCCGGTCGGTCCGGCGCGGATCCTGCCTGATTCGCCGGGGCGTTTCGATTCAGTCGAACTTGCCCTGTGTGTAATGCTCGGTGCGGATCCAGCGCACCGTACGGGTGGCCGCGCGCATCACCACGGTCTCGGTCTCGATCGAGCCGCAGCGGTTCTTGACGCCCATGAGCATCGAGCCGTCGGTCACGCCCGTGGCCGAGAAGATGACGTCGCCGGAGGCCATTTCCTCCATGGTGTAGATGCGATCGATGTTCTCGATGCCGACCGCCGCGGCGCGCGCGCGGTGCTGGTCGTTCAAAGGATGAAGCCGTGCCTGCATCTGCCCGCCGATACAGCGCAAAGCGGCGGCGGCAAGCACGCCTTCGGGCGCACCGCCGATGCCGATATAGATGTCGATGCCGGTCTCGTTCGGATTGGTGGTGTGGATCACGCCAGCGATGTCGCCGTCGCCGATCAGGCGAATGGCGGCGCCGGCTGCGCGCACGTCCTCGATCAGCTTGGCATGGCGCGGGCGGTCCAGGATACAGGCCGTGATCTCGGCGACGGGCACGCCCTTGGCCTCGGCCAGCGCGTTCAGATTGTCGGCTGCGGGGGCATCGAGCTTGACCAGCCCCGGCTCGTAGCCCGGGCCGATGGCGATCTTGTCCATGTAGATGTCGGGCGCATGCAACAGCGTGCCCGACTTGGCGATGGCCACCACGGCGAGCGCATTCGGCAGGGCCTTGGCGCAGATCGTGGTGCCTTCGAGCGGGTCGACGGCGATGTCGACGTCGGGCCCCTCGCCCGTGCCGACCTCCTCACCGATGTAGAGCATCGGCGCCTCGTCGCGCTCGCCCTCGCCGATGACGACACGGCCATTGATGGCGAGCCTGTTCAGCTCCCGGCGCATGGCGTCGACGGCCGCCTGATCGGCCGCCTCTTCGTTGCCGCGGCCGCGCAGTTTCGACGCCGCGACAGCCGCCGCCTCCGTGACGCGCGCAATCTCAAGCGTCAGCATCCGGCTCAGGCCGGACTGTTCGTCGTCTTTAGGCATTAGCGCCTCCCCGCTTCCCGCACCCCTGGCTTTGCGCCTGTTTCTCGCACTCGTCTAAACGCGAGGTCAGAGATTTTCAATGCGTATCATCTGCGGCTTTTGATCCACATTGCCATCGTTCTCGATGGCTTCGAGCGCGCGGCGGATCGCCGCCTCCGTGGTCGTGTGGGTGATCATGACCACGGGCATGGGCGCGCCGGCCTGGCCATCCGCGCCGATGCCCGGCAGGGCCGCGCGGGGACGCCGCTGGACGATGCTCTCCAGCGAGATCTCCTGCTCCGCCATACGACTGGCAATGGCGGCGAAGGCGCCCGGTCTGTCGTAGACCGAGAGGCGAATATAGTAGCCGCCTTCATGGCCCCGCATGCGCGCCCGCGCATAGGGCCTGAGCGCACTCGCGGGCTGCGCGAAGGGCGGCATGGTGTTGCCTTGGGCGATATCGATGATGTCCGCCACCACGGACGAGGCAGTCGGCCCGGCCCCGGCGCCCATGCCGATGAGCATGACGTCGCCGACGAAGTCGCCGTCCACCGCGACGCAGTTGGAGACGCCGTCGACCTCGGCGATGGCCGAGTGCTTCGGCACCATGGTCGGGTGGACGCGCTGCTCGATGCCGCTGTCGGTCTGCATCGCAACGCCGAGCAGCTTGATCCTGTAGCCGAGATCGTCCGCCGCCTCGAGATCCTCAGGCGCGATGGACTCGATGCCTTCGAGATAGATCGCGTCGAACGCGGTCTCGGTGCCGAACGCCAGCGTCGTCAGCAAGGCGAGCTTGTGGGCGGTGTCGTGACCGCCGACGTCGAAGGTCGGATCCGCCTCGGCATAGCCGGCTTCCTGCGCATCCTTCAGCACGTCCTCGAAGGCGCGGCCCTCCCGCTCCATGCAGGTGAGGATGTAGTTACAGGTGCCGTTCAGGATGCCATAGACGCGCGTGATCCTGTTGCCGACGAGGCTCTCGCGCATGGTCTTGACGATGGGGATGCCGCCGGCGACGGCCGCTTCGAAGTTGAGGGCGACGTCGTGTTCTTCCGCCAGAGCCGCGAGCGCCGGCCCGTGATGCGCCAACAGGGCCTTGTTGGCGGTGACCACATGCTTGCCGGAGGTGAGCGCCGCGCCGACCAGGTCCTTGGCGACGCCATCCTCGCCGCCGATCAGCTCGACGACCACGTCGATATCCGCGGCCTCAGCCATGGCGCAGGCGTCGTCGAACCACTCATAGGCCGAGAGGTCGACGCCACGGTCCTTCTTGCGGTCACGCGCCGAGACCGCACGCACGACGATCGGGCGACCGCTGCGCAGCGCAAGGCCCGCATCGTTTGCGGACAGAATGCGCAGCAGCCCTGCGCCGACCGTACCCAGGCCGGCAATGCCGAGTCGAAGAGGCTCGCTCATGAAGCTAGCGCGACCGGGTCTGCGACGAAGCGATGGGGATTACGTTGTGCATGGTATCGGCTGCCTCCTCGCCGATGAACTTACGGATGTTGCGCGCGGCCTGCCGAATGCGCTGCTCGTTCTCCACGAGCGCGATGCGCACATAGCCCTCGCCATACTCGCCGAAGCCGATGCCCGGGGAAACCGCCACGCTGGCCTTCTCCAGAAGCAGCTTTGAGAACTCCAGCGACCCAAGCGCGCGATAGGGCTCGGGGATCGGCGCCCAGGCGAACATGGTCGCCGGCGGCGGCGGGATCTCCCATCCGGCCCGGCCCAGCGCCTCGACCAGGCAGTCGCGGCGGGTCTTGTAGATGCCGCGGATGTCGTCGATGCAGTCCTGCGACCCGTTCAAGGCCGCCGCGGCGGCGACCTGGATCGGCGTGAACGCGCCATAGTCGAGATAGGATTTCACCCGCGCCAGCGCGCCGATCAGCCGTTCGTTGCCGACGGCGAAGCCCATGCGCCAGCCGGGCATGGCGTAGGTCTTGCTGAGCGACGTGAACTCCACCGCGACATCGATGGCGCCGGGCACCTGCAGGATCGAGGGCGGCGGCGCGTCGTCGTAATAGATCTCGGCATAGGCGAGATCGGAGAGCAGGATGAGGTCGTGCCGCTTCGCGTAGGTGACGACCTCGGTGTAGAAGTCCAGATCGGCCACGAGCGCCGTCGGGTTCGACGGGAAGTTGAGCACCAGCGCGATGGGCTTCGGCACGCTGTGCCTGAGCGCATGGTCCACCGAGCGCATGAAGTCGGAGCCGGTGCTGACCGGCAGATGCCGGATGACGCCGCCGGAGATGATGAAACCGAACTCGTGGATCGGATAGGTCGGATTGGGGACCAGCACGAAGTCGCCCGGCCCCGTGATGGCCTGGGCGATGTTGGCGAAGCCTTCCTTAGACCCCAGCGTCGCGACGATCTGCCTGTCCGGGTCGAGCTTGACGCCGAAGCGGCGCGCGTAATAGGCGGCCTGCGCCTTGCGCAGCCCGGGAATCCCCCGCGAGGCGGAATAGCGGTTGGTGCGCGGCTTGCGCACTGTCTCGATCAGCTTCTCGACGATGTGATCCGGCGTCGGCATGTCCGGATTGCCCATGCCGAAATCGACGATGTCCTCGCCCCGTGTGCGCGCTTCCGCCTTGAGGCGGTTCACCTCCTCGAAGACGTAGGGCGGAAGCCGCTTGATGCGATGGAAATCCTGCACGGAGGAACCTGTCGGTCTGCTGCCTGACTCACGTCCGGAATGTAACGGTGTTCGCCCGAAACATCAAAGCGGCACAAGCGTGAAATGGTAAACTGGTCTGTATTCGGAAAAAGGAGGGGAGGCTACCGCTTCTCGATTTCTTTGATGGCGGTGTCCCTGTGGCTCTGATGCTCGCTCGACAGGTCCTTTATGGTGGCGTCCTTCTCCTCCTTGGAGAGCAGCTTGTCCTTGGCCGTGGCCACGTCCGAGATTTGCGGGAACGGAATCTCGACCGGGCTGGAATCGGCGCAGCCGGCGAGACCTGCGACCAGCAGGCCCATAGCGAGCACCCTGACCGGCCGCAAGCCGCGCGCCCGTCCCAGCGTCATAGTCTGCAATCGGTCGGACATCTTTCCATGCCGCCCCTCGGTCATTGGCCTAGCATATGGCGCGGGTCTTAGAAAGCTGATGGCATTCAACTTTTTAACACCTGGGGAAGTTAGAGCCTTTTTTGATAAGGGTGTGTTAATTGGATCGCACCCGGAACGTCGAGAACTTGCATGGCGGACACGAACATGACCGACAGCAACACGGACGAGACCACTCAGTCACCCATTGATCCACAACAACTTGCACGAAATATGGTGCGGCTGTTCGAGGAGGGCGGCAAGGTTATCAGCGGCATCGCCGAGCGCGCCAATGGCGGCGGCGGTCCCTATAGCGCACTGAACGAAGTCGGTGAAGCCGCTAAGATTCTAGGCTCGGTCGCGCGCAAATGGGTCGCAGATCCGGCACGGCTGGCCGACGCCCAGGGCGAGCTGATGCAGGACTATGCCGAGCTCTGGAGCCGTTCAATGCGGCGATTCATGGGCGAGGACGTCGCGCCGCTGATCGAGCCCGCGCCGGGAGACAACCGCTTCCAGGACGAGAGCTGGTCCCAGAGCCGGTATTTCGACTTCTGGAAACAGGCCTATCTGCTGACCTCCGCCTGGGCCGAGGACATGCTCGAGCGCACCGAGGGGCTCGACGACAAGACCCGGCAGAAGGCGGAGTTCTACGTCAGGCTGATCGCAAGCGCCCTTTCGCCCTCCAACTTCGCTCTCACCAACCCGGAGGTGGTCCGCGAGACGCTCGCCACCAATGGCGAGAACCTGCTGAACGGCTTATCGCATCTGGCGGAGGACATCCAGAACTCCGGCGACCTGCTGCGCATCCGGCAGACGGATCTGGAGGCCTTCGAGGTCGGCAAGAACCTGGCGATCACGCCGGGCAAGGTGGTCTTCCAGAACGATATCGTTCAACTGATCCAGTACAGCCCCTCCACGAAGCAGGTGTTCGAGAGGCCGCTGATGATCGTGCCGCCCTGGATCAACAAGTTCTACATCCTCGATCTCGTGCCCAAGAAGTCGTTCATCAAATGGGCGGTCGCGGAAGGCTTCACGGTCTTCGTCATCTCCTGGGTGAACCCGGACGCGCGCCTCTCCGAGAAGACCTTCGAGGACTACATGGACGAAGGCATCTCCGCGGCCACCGACGCCGTTATCGAGGCCACGGGCGCCAGCAGGGTCAACGCCCTGGGATATTGCGTCGGCGGCACGCTGCTCGCCACCGAGCTCGCCCAGATGGCCGCCGAAGGCGACAAGCGGATCGCGTCCGCGACGTTTCTGGCCGCGCAGGTCGACTTCTCCAAGGCCGGCGACCTGCTGGTCTTCATCGACGATGCGCAGCTCACCGCGCTCGAAGAGATGATGGCCGAGGTCGGGTACCTGGACGGCTCGCGAATGTCGGCCGTCTTCAACATGATGCGGGCGCAGGATCTGATCTGGCCTTATGTGGTCAACAACTACCTGCTGGGCAAGAAGCCGTTTCCGTTCGACCTGCTATTCTGGAACTCGGATTCGACCCGCATGCCGGCCGCCAACCACGCCTTCTATCTGCGTGAGTTCTATCATGAAAACCGGCTGGCCAAGGGCGAGCTGAAGATCGGCGGCAAAACGCTCGACCTTTCCAAGGTCAAGATCCCGATCTACGAGCTGGCCACGCGCGATGACCACATCGCGCCGGCGGACTCGGTCTTCCTCGGGGCGACCATGTTCGGCGGACCCGTCCGCTTCGTGCTGGCGGGCTCGGGGCATATCGCCGGCGTCGTCAATCCACCGCAGAACAAGAAGTATCAGTACTGGACCGGCAAGAAGCCCAAGACGACGCTCGAGGACTGGCTCGACAAGGCGGCGGAGCATCCCGGCTCCTGGTGGACGGACTGGAGCGCCTGGCTTGCCAAACGGTCCGGCAAGAAAGTGCCGGCGCGCACGCCCGGCAAGGGCGCGCTGCCCGCGATCGAGGACGCGCCCGGTTCCTATGTCAGAGAGCGAACCGGTTGACCCGACCGCGTCGGCCGGTCCTCACACGCTCGGGTTTCGATCGGCCGAGAGCTCCGCGAGCCAGGTGGCGAACCGGCGTGCCAACCGGAGCTTGGCATCTGCTGGGATCGCTGCGAAGTAGGTCAGTCCGGTCGCAACGAAACCGCAAGGCGCCACCAGCCTCCCTTCCGCAATCAATTCGGCAACGAAAATCTGCGGGACCACGGCCGCGCCTTCGCCGGCCAGCAGCGCCTCTACCAGATAGAAGAAATGGTCGAACGTGCTGCCCGGCTGGGCCCGGTCGCACCGGCCCCGCCCCGTCGCCTGCAACCAATCTTGCCAGGCGGAGAGACGGGTCCGGGTGTGCAGCCGCGGCAGCGAGAGCAGCGCGTCGATGTCGTCGGGGGTGGCGAGAGAGGCCGGCGTGCACACGGGCCCCGTCCGGTCCTCGAACAGCGGCGTGATCTCGAAGCCTTGCGGCCAGGGCGGCCGGTCGACCCGGATGGCGATGTCGAAGGTCACTCGCTCGATATCGAGCGGCGCGTAGGACTCCTCAAGCAAAATGCGCTCCGAGGCCTGCTTCGGAAAGCGGCCGAGACGCGGGATCAGCCAGCGCATGGCGAGCGTGCCCAGGCAGGAGACGCGCAGATGCCTGTTCGCGCGCGACGGGCGCAGCGTCTCAACCGCCCCCTCGATCATGCCGAAGGCCGCTTGGCTGGCCGCAAAGAGATGCGTGCCTGCCCGAGTCAGCGTCATCCCATGCGCTGTGCGGTCGAACAGCCGATGGCCGAGCTCGTCCTCGAGCGCGCGGACCTGGCGGCTGACGGCACCATGTGTGACCGACAGTTCCTCGGCGGCTCGGGTCAGGCTGCCCGCGCGGGCAGTGGCCTCGAAGGCTCTAAGGGCGCGGAGCGACGGCAGTTTGGCTCCCATAGCCTGTGAGCTTAACTCACAAGGTGCTGCCGAAAAACTCGATTGTGGCGCGCCCCGAATTTGCCCAGACAAAGCCGCCGCCGATTGCAACGCACCGCTTCCGGATCGACGCCGATGTCGCCTGTTGTCGTTAGCCTGGTTCTGCTCGCCGCCCTGCTGCATGCCTCATGGAATGCGCTGATCAAGACACGCGGCGACCGTCTGGCCACCATCGCCCTGATGAGTGCGTCCTCAGCCGCCTTGGTCGCCCCATTCGCGTTCGCAGTGACGTTCCCCCAATCGGCGACCTGGCCATGGCTTCTTGCCTCGGCGCTCGTCCATATCGGCTATCGTCTGTTCCTGATCAGGGCTTATGACGGGGGCGATCTCTCCCAGGTCTATCCGCTCGCCCGCGGCGCCGCGCCGCTGATGTTGGCGGCGCTGTCGCCGGTCCTGATCGCCGAGACGTTGAGCCTCCTGCACACCGTCGCGGCCGTCGTTCTGGCCGGCGGCATCATGCTGCTCGCCTTCGAGCGCGGCTTGCGGCAGCTCTGGCCGATCTCGAGCCCGGTCAAGTACAGCGCCGGCACCGCCTGCTTCATTGCCGGCTACACCATGCTCGATGGCATCGGCGCCCGTACCAACGGCGACGCCCTCGGCTATGTGGTCTGGCTGACGCTCATCGACGGCCTTCCGCTGGCCGCCTATGTGGCGCTGACGCGGCGCCGGGCCACCATGGAGACTCTTCGGGTGAACTGGCGCGCCGGCCTGATCACCGGCGCCTTCTCGCTAGTGGCCTACGGCATCGTGATCTGGGCCATGACCCAGGCACCGATCGCGCTGGTGGCCGCGCTGAGGGAGACCAGCGTGGTCCTGGCTGCCGTCATAGGCGCGCTGTTCCTGGGGGAACGATTCGGCGCAATCCGCTGGCTCGCCGTGATCCTGGTGGCGGCCGGGACGGTCCTGATGCGGCTCTAGAGCCTGTCGCGATCATTCTGATGCGCGCCATTGCTCTCGCTCTTTGTTGAAGCATGTCTTTATTCCCGAAACCGTTATCCACTTTCGGGAGACATGCTTTAGGGGAACAGCGGCTTTTGCTCGAGTCCCGTCGTCTCCGGCAGGTCGAACATCAGATTGAAATTCTGCAGCGCCTGCCCTGCCGACCCCTTCACCAGGTTGTCCAGGGTCGAGATGACGATGGCGCGGCCCGGCACCCGGTCCTCGAAGACGCCGATCAGGCAATAGTTCGAGCCGCGCACGTGCTGGGTCGCCGGGACCATGCCCTGCGGCGTCAGATGCACGAAGGCGGCGTCGCGATAGTCGGCGGCGAGCGCCTCGCGCAACGCACCCACTGAAGCACCGTTCGCCAGCCGCACATAGCAGGTGAGAAGCTCGCCCCGGCTCATGGGCACGAGGTGCGGCGTGAAATTGACCACGAGCTCCTTGCCGGCGGCCTTCGAAAGCTCCTGCTCGATCTCGGGGGCATGGCGGTGGGCGGCGACGGCGTAAGGCGAGAGCCCCTCCCCCGCCTCGGTGAAGAGCACGTTCTGCTTGAGCGCGCGTCCGGCGCCGGAGACGCCCGACTTGGCGTCGATGATAATGTCGGAGGCGTCGATCACGCCGGCCTTGACCAGCGGCAGCAGCGCCAGCAGGGCGGCGGTCGGGTAGCAGCCGGGGCAGGCTACCAGCCGCGCCGAGCGAATGGCCTCGCGATAGTGCTCGGTGAGGCCGTAGACGGCGGTCTCCAGAAGGTACGGCGCGCCGTGGGCCTCGCCGTACCAGGTCGCGTAGACCTCCGGGTCGCGCAACCGGAAATCGGCCGACATGTCGATCACCTTGAGCCGGTCCGGCAGGCCGGCGATGATCTCGTGGGCGGCGCGATGAGGCAGCCCGCAGACCACCGCGTCGCAGGCCGACCAGTCGACCTCACCCGCGTCCACCAGATCCGGCGCCCCGACCAGCCCCAGATGCGGAAACACCTCCGCCATCGCCTGCCCCGCATGGGTCTTCGCGGCCAGCGCCACGATCTCGATCTGCGGATGACAGGCGGCCAGGCGCACGAGATCGGCCCCCGTGTAGCCGGAGGCTCCGAGGACGGCGACTTTGATCTTCTGTGATGCTGACATCTGTGCAAGGCCCGGTGATCGTCCGCGCACGGCTCTATCCGATATCGCGGTGCCTGTAAATTCGCCAGATCTGGTGGGGCCGCCGCGCCGGTTGCGCTGGGCGTCAAATGATGGCGTGCGGCCTGCGCGATATGGCCTTGGCCGGAACGCCGGCGACCTGGGTCTCGTCGGGCACATCGGAGATCACGACGGCACCCGCGGCGACCTTGGCGCGGCGGCCGACGATGATGCCGGGGGTCAGAATCGCGCCCGTGCCCACGAAGCTTCGGCTGAGGAAATGCACGGTGCCGGCCGAGCGCACGCCCGGGCAAATCTGCACCATGTTCTCGAGGACGTTGTCGTGATCGATGATCGCCGCCGTGTTCACGATGCAGCCGCGTCCGGTCCGTGCGTTGGCCCCGATCACCGCATTGGCCAGAACCGCAGTGGCGTCGCCGATCTCGGCGCTCGGCGAAACAACGCTCGTCGGATGGATCAGGGGCGGCGTGCGGAAGCCGAAGCGCCGGACCTCTTCGAGCAGATTGGCGCGCGTATCGTTGTCGCCCACCGCCACGAAGACCTGGATGTCGTCCGGCGCATACCGCTCGGCAAAGTCCGCCGGGGTGGCGGCGACAACCGGCACACCGTTGATCTGCGTTCCTCGCGCGGTCGAGGAATCGCAGAACCCGACGACCTGGAAACCGGCGGCCGCTGCCGCCTCGGCGCAGACGCGACCGTGGCCGCCCGCGCCGATGATCGCGATCTCGTTCGACATGTGGCCTCTCCCGCCCATGGGCCGACCGCCAGCGGCGACCGGACCGGTCCGCATGCGGGCGCCGCGGCCGCATGCGAGGCGATCCGTCTAGCGCTTCGAGAACTGGAAGCTTCTGCGCGCCTTCCGCTTGCCGTACTTCTTGCGTTCCACGACACGCGCGTCGCGGGTGAGGAAGCCACCCTTCTTGAGAGCGCCCCTCAACTCCGGCTCGTAGTGCGTCAGAGCCTTGGAGATGCCATGGCGCACAGCGCCCGCCTGGCCGGAGAGCCCGCCCCCGGTGACGGTGCAGCTAATGTCGTACTGGTCGTTGCGCTCGGCGGCCGAAAGCGGCTGCTTCAGGATCATCTGCAGCACCGGCCGCGCGAAGTACTTGTCGTGGTCCTTGCCATTGACCGTGATGCGCCCTGCCCCCGGCTTGATCCAGACGCGCGCGATGGCGTCCTTGCGCTTGCCGGGGGCATAGGCACGTCCCTGCGCATCGAGCTTCTGCTCGTAGACCGGTGTGGACGGCGCCTCCGGCTCGATCCCGGTGAGCTCGCCCAAGTCCTCCAGCGTCTTAACGTCCTCGTCGGCCATGGCGTCAGGCGCTCCTCTTGTTCTTCGAATTCAGTGCGGCCACATCGAGCGACTTCGGCTCCTGGGCCTGATGGGGATGCTCGGCACCGGCATAGACACGCAGGTTGCTCAACTGGCGCCGCCCCAGCGGGCCGCCGGGCATCATGCGCGCCACGGCCTTATGAAGCACGCGCTCGGGATGCTTGCCGTCCAGGATCTGATGCGCCTTGCGGCTCCGGATCCCACCGGGATAGCCCGTATGCCAATAGTAGGTCTTGTCGTTGCGCTTGTTGCCCGTGAGCACGATCTTGTCCGCATTGACGACGACGACATGATCGCCGCAATCCATGTGGGGGGTGAAGATCGGCTTGTGCTTGCCGCGCAGCCGCGTCGCGATCAGCGCCGCCAGGCGGCCGACCACGAGGCCGTCGGCATCGATCAGGATCCAGCCCTTCTCGATATCCTTGGGCGTTGCCGAAAAGGTTTTCATGCGAGGGTCCTCGGTCAGATGAACCAGCTTGTCGGAGAAACGGGACGCACGGCGCTCCGCCAAGCCGCAGTGCATCGAAATCTCGCGATCTTCTATCCACTGAGCCCGGTCGCGTCAACAACCGAATTGCGATATTTCAGTCAGAACAACGGCTTAGATTTGGGGTATAATATTACCTCTAGCGATCCGGCGGGATCGAATAGGTGCCCGTCGCATGGGCCGCGAGCGCGCTTTCACCCTCTGAAAACAAAGAGACTTCTCCGACCGCCAGCCGGCGCCCGAGCTTGATCAGCTCGACCTCGCCGATCATGTCGCACTGCTTCGGCCGGCGCAGAAAGTTGATGCTGAGGTTCGTGGTCACGGCAAGGCCTACCGGCCCGATCATGCCGAGCACGGCCACGTAGAGGCCGACATCCGCCAGCATGAACATGGCCGGGCCCGAGATCGTCCCGCCGGGCCGCAGGAAGCGCTCCTCGAACGTCATGCGCAGCGTCGCGCCGTAGGGGCGTAGGGCTTCGATATGCACGGGCGGACCGCCGAGATGGCGCTGCGGAAAGACCTCGTCGAGGTAGCAGGTGACCTCCTCGGCGGTCATCTTCAGTTGGGCCGTATCGGAATCGAGCGGCATGACCATCCCACGGGAGTGCAGGGTGAGAACCAGGGCGGGGGCACCATAGTCGCTGGGCCGGCGCTCCGACAACCATGCCGGCCGCAGGGCCCCGCGATGGACTCTGCCTCCGGGCGCGCTATTCTGGCGGCCACCTTTTGAACCAGGAACACAGCGCCATGGCGGAAGCTGCAACCCCCGCCCGGGATACCGGCACGGTCGAGGTCTTGCAACGCGAGGACCGGGGACCGGTGGCGGTCCTGACGTTGAACCGGCCCGATGCCCGAAACAGCCTGTCGGAGGAGCTGCTGGACGCGCTCGCCCGCGCGTTCGAGGACATCGGCCGCTCCAAGACGCTCAGGGTCGTGGTGCTAGCGGCCAGCGGCAGCATCTATTGCGCAGGGCACGATCTCAAGGAGCTGACGTCGCACCGTTCGGACACGGACCGGGGGCGGGCCTATTACGCCAGGATCATGGGGCTCTGCTCGTCGGTGATGCAGACCATCGTGCGCTGCCCGAAGCCGGTTGTCGCCGCTGTCCAGGGCACGGCCACGGCGGCGGGCTGCCAGTTGGTGGCGAGCTGCGATCTGGCGGTCGCGAGCGAGACCGCCACATTCCGCACGCCCGGGGTCGATATCGGTCTCTTCTGCTCGACGCCGATGGTGGCGCTCAGCCGCAATATCGGGCGCAAGCGTGCCATGCAGATGCTGCTCCTGGGCGAGCCGGTCGATGCAGCGGACGCCGCGGCCATGGGCCTGGTCAACCGGGTCGTGCCCGCGGACCGGCTGATGGCCGAGGCCATGGAGCTGGCCGGCCGGATCGCCAAGAAGCCCACCGCGACCGTCGCCATCGGCAAGGAAGCGTTCTACGGCCAGCTTGAGATGCCGCTGGCGGAGGCTTACGACTATGCGGCCGACGTCATGGTCCGCAACATGCTGCACCGCGACTCCGAGGAGGGCATCGGCGCCTTCCTCGAAAAACGGCCGCCGGACTGGGACGACGCGTGAGGCGAAGCGAGGCGCCCCACCTCATGAACCACGACCACTACAGCGACAGCTACATCCGCCGCATCCTGCTCGGCCACAAGACGTTCGCCATGGTCGGCGCCAGCCCGAACAAGATCCGGCCGAGCTATTTCGCCATGCGCTATCTCATGCACAAGGGCTTCCGCGTGATCCCGGTCAACCCCGGTCATGCCGGAAAGGACTTCTTCGGCGAGACCGTCTATGGCGCGCTGCAGGAGATTCCGGAGCCGGTCGAGGTGGTGGACGTCTTCAGGAACGCGCAAGCGGCCCTGCAGATCACCAAGGACGCGATCGAGATCGGCGCCAAGGTGGTCTGGATGCAGCTCGGCGTGCGCAACGACGAGGCCGCGCGGCTCGCCGAAGAGGCCGGGCTCTCGGTGGTGATGAACCGCTGCCCCAAGATCGAGTACGGCCGGCTCTCCGGCGAGATCAGCTGGTCCGGCGTCAACACCCGCACCCTGTCCAGCAGGCGGCCCAAGCTGGCGCAGCACGGCATCCAGCACTGGGTAATCCCCGAGAGCTGAACGGTCTCCACACGGAATTGCAACATCGACCGGCCTTGCCGGCTTCGAGCGAACCCCTTATCTCTCGCCGTCGACTTTCGAACGAGCCGCCATGCGCGAGAGGTTAGAGCATGAGTTCAGAACGCGATCCGGGTTTCAGCACACTCGCCATTCACGCTGGCGCCCAGCCCGACCCGTCAACGGGCGCACGTGCGACGCCGATCTACCAGACCACCTCCTACGTCTTCGACGACGTCGATCATGCGGCGGCGCTGTTCAACCTGGAGACCTTCGGCAACATCTACACCCGCATCGGGAACCCGACCCAGGCCGTGCTGGAGGAGCGCGTGGCCGCGCTCGAAGGCGGCACCGCGGGCCTTGCCGTGGCCTCGGGCCATGCCGCCCAGCATCTCATCTTCCACACCCTGCTGGAGACCGGCGACGAGTTCATCGCGGGCCGCCAGCTCTATGGCGGCTCCATCAACCAGTTCAACGTCTCCTTCAAGAAATGCGACTGGAACGTGGTCTGGGCCGATGCCGACGACCCGTCGAGCTTCGAGGCGGCGCTGACGGACAAGACCAGGGCGATCTTCATCGAGTCGCTCGCCAACCCGGGCGGCGTCGTGATCGACATCGAGGCGATTGCCAAGGTCGCGAAGCAGGCCGGCGTGCCGCTCATCGTCGACAACACCATCGCGACGCCCTATCTCTGCCGCCCGATCGAGCACGGCGCCGACATCGTCGTGCATTCGCTCACCAAGTTTCTCGGCGGGCACGGCAACTCCATCGGCGGCATGATCGTCGACTGCGGCACGTTCGACTGGCTGGCAAGCGGCAAGTACCCGACGCTCTCCGAGCCCTGCGAGAGCTATCACGGCATCCGGCTGGCGGAGACGTTCGGGACCTTCGCCTTCGCCATCGCCTGCCGGGTGCTCGGGCTGCGCGACCTGGGGCCCTGTATCGCGCCCATGAACGCGTTCCTGATCCTAACCGGCATCGAGACCCTGCCGCTGCGCATGCAGCGCCACTCGGACACTGCGCTGCAGGTGGCCCGATGGCTGGAGCAGCACGACAAGGTCGCCTGGGTGAGCTACGCCGGCCTCGACGGCAACAGGTACAAGACCCTGGCCGAGAAGTACTGTCCCAAAGGCGCGGGCGCGCTCTTCACCTTCGGCTTGAAGGGCGGCTACGACGCCGGCGTCAGCCTGGTGAGCCATGTGGAGCTGTTCAGCCACCTGGCCAATATCGGCGACACCCGCAGCCTGATCATCCATCCCGCCTCGACCACGCACCGGCAGCTCAGCGACGAGCAGCGCGCGCTCGCGGGCGCCGGCGACGACGTGGTCCGCCTCTCCATCGGGCTCGAGGACCCGGACGACATCATCGCCGATCTCGATCAGGCGCTGGCAAACGCCTGATCGCCCCGGCGCGACGCGATCAGGCCGTGCAGGTGATGCACGGCGACGGCGAAGACAACGATAGCCCCGGCCTGGTGCAACAGCGCCGCGCCGATGGGCACATGGGCCAGCAGCGTCCAGATGCCGAGGGCGATCTGCGCGAGCATGGCGGCGAGCAGGACCAGCGCTCCCTTGGATGCCCCCTCGCCTCCCGGTCGCCTGACGACCGAGAAGGCGTGGAATGCCGCCCAAAGCGCGCAGGCATAGGCGACCATGCGGTGATCGAACTGCACGGTCACGGGGTTCTCGAACAGGTTGAGATACCAGGGGCTCATGTCGCCGAGGCCGGAGGGGATCACGGCGCCGTCCATGAGCGGCCAGGTGTTGTGGGTCAGGCCCGCATGCGTGCCCGCGACGAAAGCGCCCAGGACGATCTGAAGGTAGATCAACGCGATCAGGCCCGCGGCGGAGAGAACGGTGGAATGCCTCGCAGGGCCGGAAAGCTCTTGCTTGCCCTGACGGCCCAGATCGAGCGCGACCCACTGAATGTAGCCGAAAATGACAACCGCCAAGCCGAGATGGGCGGCCAGCCGATACTGGCTGACATCGACCCGGTCCACCAGCCCGCTCATGACCATGTACCAGCCCAGCGCCCCCTGCAGCCCGCCGAGCGCGAACATCGCCAAGAGCTTCGGCAGCAGCGGCCGGCTGACATGGCCCCTGAGCCAGAACCACAGGAACGGCACGAGAAAGGCGATGCCGATCATCCGGCCGAGGAAACGGTGCCCCCATTCCCACCAGAAGATCGTCTTGAACGCCTCCAGGCTCATGCCCTTGTTGACGTGCTGGTACTCCGGGATCTGCCGGTACTTCTGAAGGGCCTCCTGCCAGTCGGCCTCGCTCAAGGGGGGCACGATGCCGACGATTGGCTGCCACTCGGTGATGGAGAGGCCCGAGTCCGTCAGACGCGTGGCCCCGCCGACGACGACCATGGCGAAGACCAATGCGCACAGGCAATAGAGCCAGATACCCAAGCCCGTCCGGCTATGGGCCAGAGGCTCTGTCGGTGCCAGATGTTCCGCTGTTTCGGTGGTCATCGTCCTGCTCTACGCTTGCGGCGCCAATGGCATCGCATCGCATGCCCCGGTTCAAGCCCCAGATTGCCGCAGCAAGGATCCGTCGCGCTTGGCGGCGCTCCGAAACCCGATAAGGTGACAGCATGAGAGTCCGCACGCGAAAGCTCATCGGCACGATCGCCCTGATGGCCTTTCTGACCGTCTACAGCCTGATCGCCATGTCGATCGGGGCGGGACGGATCGTCGAGGCGTCGACCCCGGTTCAGGTTCTGTATTTCCTGGTGGCCGGGCTGCTCTGGGTCGTTCCTGCGGGCGTCCTCGTGCGCTGGATGCAGCGCCCGGATTAATCCTAAGCCGCGTCGACCCTTCGGAAGGCGTTCCACAGGGCGAACGGGGCGCCGGTGAGGTAGAGCTGCGTGAACTTCAGGGATTGGTAGTCGCCGTTGAGGGAGACGCGGGGCAGCGCGGTCAAATGGTCGCGATGCTCGGGGAAGATCAGCCCCTTGCGCGTGGTGACGGCCGTCTTGAAGCCGAGCTCGGCCGCACTCTTGAAGTCCAATGGGCCCGCGCTTGCGGTATCGCCGTAGGGATAGCTGAAATGCCGGGGCTGCACGCCAAGCTCCCGCGCCAACAGCTCCGCGCCGTCCGCCATCTCGGCTCTCGCACGCGCGGGCGGCAGCTTGGCCAGCGCATAATGGCCGACGGTGTGAGCGCCGATGGTCACCAACGGATCGGCGGCCAGCTCGCGGATCTCGTCCCAGGTCATGATCAGGCCGGCGCAAAGGGCCTGCAGATCGACCCCCGTCCTTGCGCACAGCTCGCGAACGAAGAAGCGCTGGCGATCCTCGTCGATCCGGCGAAGCCACCCATAGACGCGCTCGAAGGCCGCAGACTTCTCGGCGGCCGTACGGAGGGGCAAGATAACCTCGCCGTCATCGAGCGTGACGGCTAGCGATTCGTTCGCAGAGAGAACCTCCTCCAAAGCGACCCACCAGAGCTCGCCCTTGCCGGAGGGGAAATCCGACGGCACGTAGATCGTAAAAGGCACGCCACGGCGCTTGAAGACGGGATAGGCGTGGCTGAGGTTGTCGCGATACCCGTCGTCCAGGGTGAAACAGGCGAAGCGGCCCTCGCCGGCTCCTTCGATCAGGCGCGCATGGGCTTCGTCGAGAGAGACGATGTCGAGGCCCGCCTCGCGAACCTGGCCGATGACCGCATCGAGGAACGCCGGCGTGACCTGCAAAATCCGGTTGGGCGCGAAGCCGCGCGGCTGCTCGGGCAGCACGCGATGCAACATGAAGATGAGCCCGATGCCGCCGGCATAAGGCGCAAGCAGCTTGTGGGCGCCGCTGTAGTACATGGCGCTCAGCCCCGCCCTCAGAATGTCCGGCTTCATGATCCCCACAAGCGCATTCCGCCTTTCCGGAAGAACCGGCGATTAACCTCTTGACGACAAACTGGAAGCCGTCGACCGGAGACTGTGACAGGGTTTTCTTGCGAAACCCTTGAAACGGGTGGCAGGCGCCTTGCATGGCGCTTTGCAAAGCAAATGGGCCCAGA
>JAKSBI010000307.1 GCA_022361215.1 Hyphomicrobiales bacterium
CGGGCCCGTCGACAGCCAGTCCGGATCGAGCTGCCAGAGGTCGACGAAGGCCTGGTTGTAGTAGGTCAGCCGCTGGTCGCGCGTGTAGACGGCGACGGCCGTGGCGATCTGGTCCAGCGTGCGCACATGGGCCTCGACGTGCCGGCTGAGCGAGCTTTCGGACGCCTCGCCGCCCCGCTCCTCGATGGCGACGCCGGCGCTGGTCCGCCCGACCGGCAGCACGATGGCGTCATAGGCGCGCGGCTCGCCCGCCACCATGGCCTCGATGCGGTTGCGGAACGTCTCGCCGCCCGTGACATACCGGTCGACGGTCTCGCGATCCCGCGATTCCAGGAACTCGATCTGCTGCCCGCAGACGTCCTCCGTGTCGGAGGCCTCGACCGCGGCGGCGTAGGCCCGGTTGACCCATTGCAGCCGCCCGTCCGTGCCGCGGAACCAGACCGGCATGGGCAGCGAATCGAGCAGCGCGCGCAGCGACTGGATGTCCTGATCGAAGCGCCGGTGGCGGTCGGCCAGATCGGCGAGCTGCCGGCGGCGGCCGGCGAGGTCGCGGAACTTGATCATGGACCCGCCGGCGGCGGCCCGGCCGTCGGCCTCCACATGGCCGCCGGTGGCCGTTTTCAGCATGACGTTGAAGGCCGCGCCCTCCGAGCGCAGGTCCGCGAGGTGGGACTCCAGCTCGCACGCGGAATCCCGCTCCAGCCAGTCCGAGAACCGCAACAGCCCGTCGATCTCGTCGGGCAGGCCGAGCCCCTCGTCCAGGGTGGCCGCGACGATGCGCGGCGTCCCCACCTCGTCCCAATGCACCAGCACCTGGGGCTCGGCGACCAGCATGGCATGGATCACGTCCAGCTCCTCGTCCAGCCGCTCGGCATTGGACTTGGCGGCGGCCTCGGCCTTGCGGGCGCTGCGCATGGCGCGCAGGAAGGAGGCGGCGGAGACCGCGGAGAACATGATGAGGCCGGTGACGACGCCGACGATCAGCAGCGTGCGCGGATCCGCCATCCCCGTGGCGATCGACGCCAGCGGCGCCGCGACCGCATCGGCCGGGGCCGCCACCAGGGCCATCACTCCGGCAACAGGCAGCGCCGGTCGGGTTACGATCGTCGTCCGCAGAATACCAAAGGCTCTTTCTTGCCAGCGGCCAGAAAGCATTGCGCTCGCTCCAAACCACCCCCCAATGGTCTGCACGCAAGTGACGCAACGCAGATCACCATGGACCGCGCGCACCGACCGCTCTCATAGGGCGAATCGTTCCTAGATTACCCAGAACGAGCCGGCTTGCCCACTCTTGGCGGCGCATGACTTGCAAGGCATGAGCGCCGCTTCTCGGGCACCGGCCCACTGGTGTCCGGTCTAGAGGTCGAGGCATTCAGGCAATACAGCGCCACCCCGACGATGCGCGCCGGGCTCGCCGTCAGTACCGGTAGTGCTCGGGCTTGAACGGCCCCTCGACCGGCACGTCGATGTAATCGGCCTGCTCCTGGCTGAGCTGGGTCAGCCTGGCGCCGAGCCGTTCCAGATGCAGCGCTGCGACCTTCTCGTCGAGATGCTTGGGCAGCACGTAGACCCGGTTCTCGTAGGTCTCGGTGTTCTGCCAGAGCTCGATCTGCGCCAGCACCTGGTTGGTGAAGGAAGCGCTCATCACGAAGCTCGGGTGGCCGGTGGCACAGCCGAGGTTCACCAGCCGGCCCTCGGCCAGCAGGATCAGGCGCTTGCCGTCCGGGAACTCGATCTCGTCCACCTGCGGCTTGACGTTATGCCACTTGTAGTTGCGCAGCGCCGCCACCTGGATCTCGGAGTCGAAATGGCCGATGTTGCAGACGATGGCCCGGTCCTTCATCTCGCGCATGTGGTCGACGGTGATGACGTCCTTGTTGCCGGTGGCGCTGACGAACAGGTCGCCGACCGGCGCGGCCTGCTCCATGGTCGTCACCTCGTAGCCCTCCATGGCCGCCTGCAGCGCGCAGATCGGGTCGATCTCGGTCACCAGCACGCGCGCGCCCTGGCCGCGCAGGCTCTCGGCCGAGCCCTTGCCGACGTCGCCATAGCCGCAGATCACGGCGATCTTGCCGGCCAGCATGACGTCGGTGGCGCGCTTGACGCCGTCGACCAGGCTCTCGCGGCAGCCATAGAGGTTGTCGAACTTCGACTTGGTCACCGAGTCGTTGACGTTGATGGCCGGGAACGGCAGCGTGCCCTTCTCCATCATCTGATAGAGACGGTGCACGCCGGTGGTGGTCTCCTCGGAGACGCCGCGGATGGCTTCGCGCACCTTGGAGAACCAGCCGGGGCTCTGCTCCAGACGGCGCTTGATGGTGGCGAACAGGACCTCCTCCTCCTCGTTGGAGGGGTTCTCCAGCACCGACGGATCGGTCTCCGCCTGGGCGCCGACGATGACCATCGCCGTGGCGTCGCCGCCGTCGTCGAGGATCAGGTTGGCGGTGCCGCCGTCGCCCCACTCGAAGATGCGGTCCACATAGTCCCAGTACTCCTCCAGGCTCTCGCCCTTATAGGCGTAGACCGGCGTGCCCCCGGCGGCGATGGCCGCGGCGGCATGGTCCTGGGTCGAGAAGATGTTGCAGGAGGACCAGCGCACGTCGGCGCCGAGCGCGGTCAGGGTCTCGATCAGGACGGCGGTCTGGATGGTCATGTGCAGGCAGCCGGCGATGCGCGCGCCCTTCAGGGGCTTGGCATCGCCGTACTCGTCGCGCAGCGCCATCAGGCCCGGCATCTCCGTCTCAGCAATCGCAATCTCCTTGCGGCCCCAGTCCGCGAGCGCAATATCCTTGACCTTGTAGTCCATGAGCTGTCCGCCTTTTGGGTGAGTTCGTCGATGAGCCGCGCCCGGCACGTCACCGGCGCTCGGGCCGCCGGGCACGGGATTCCCTATCCTCGTGTCGGCCTCTCATAGCCCGACGCCGCGCGTGATGCAATAAAGATATAAAGATTTCTTTATGTCGATTGCGCAGGCAACGGTGCAAGGGGAGCGGGGTGGACGCGCCCCATCACACAAAAAGGCGCTCAGCTCGTCTCGTTGAAACCGGCCTCGACCAGAGCGATCAGGGCGTCGAGGGCCTCCCGGGCCTGCCGGCCCTCGGTCTCGATCAGCACCGTCTGGCCCTGGCCGGCCGCCAGCATCATCAGCCCCATGATCGAGGTGCCGCCCACGGTGTGGCCCTCGCGGGTGACGCGCACCTGGGCATCGAACGTCTCGGCGCATTTCACGAACTGCGCGGAGGCGCGCGCATGCAGCCCCTTGCGGTTCCGGATCGTCACCTCGGCGAAATAGAGGCCGGGCTCCGCTCCTTGCGCCTCGCTGCCGAGTCTATCGCTCATCGGCAGTCGGCACCGTCGTGTGGGGGGCTGCCGGGCAGCGGCTCATTTGGTCGCCAGGATCTGGCTGGCCACGCTGATATATTTGCGGCCGGCCTCCTGGGCCTCCGCAATAGCGTCCTGCAGCGCGCTTTCGCCGCGCACGCTGGCCAGCTTGATCAGCATGGGCAGATTGACGCCGGCGATCACCTCGACCTTCGCCTCCTCCATGACCGATATGGCGAGGTTCGACGGCGTGCCTCCGAACATATCGGTGAGCAGGACCGTCCCGTCGCCGGTGTCGACCGCGTTGACCGCGGACAGGATCTCGCTGCGCCGCGTCTCCATGTCGTCGTCGGGACCGATCGAGATAGTCCGCACCTGCTCCTGCGGCCCGACGATGTGCTCCAGCGCCGCGCGGAACTCGTTCGCGAGACCACCATGCGTGACGATGACCAGACCAATCATGACAACCCAACTCCCCCGACTGCGCCGTCTCGCCTGAACGATCCCCGTCAGACGGCGCCACGGCAACGGCGACCGGCCGGCCCTTCCGGTCGAAGCGCCTATCATTGGCGCGCCCCGCGGGCCGGCGCAAGGCTTATTGCCGCACTGCCTTGCTTCAAGTCACCGCAGTTCAAAGGGATCCCGTCACCAGCAGCTTGAGCTTGGCCGGGCTGGAGGCCTCGAAAGCGGCCAGCCGGGCGACCGGAATGGGGATGCCCAGGATCTCGGTCCGCGGCAGCGGATCGGGCGGCAGCCGCTCGACCTCCCGGGCAGGAACCAGATCGACGACGAGCGCGAGCGCGGCCTCGCGCAGATGCGGCACCGAGACGATCCCGACGCCCCGCACCTCGAGCCGCCCGGCGATGGTCGTCGGCGCACG